>NZ_FRCS01000024.1 GCF_900143005.1 Cryptosporangium aurantiacum | reverse complement strand
ACGTCGAAGACCCCTCCTACGCCTTCGCGCTGTCCCGGCTCTCCACCCAGGACCTCCGCTACACCCCCGTCGGAGTGTTCCGCTCCGTCCAGCGATCCACCTACGACACCGAAATGGCCGCCCAACTCACCACCGCCCAAAACCGCGGCGAAGCCAACCTCCAGAAGCTGATCCTCGGCAACGACACCTGGACCGTCGGGTAGGCCCAGGGGTGGGGACACCGGGGGGCCTGCCCACCCATTAGGGTCACCGCGTGACTCTGCGGGACGGGATCCCCCGGTGAAACCTGCACCTGGGACCGGGGACGCCATCCCCGACCACTGCGAGATCGGCATGCCCGACGGCAGTGAGTGTCCGAGCGCCGCCGACGTGAAACTCGCCGACGGTTCCGGCGTCGCGGCCTGGAGCTGCGCCGTGCACGCGGACGAGGTCCTGATCACCGCGCGCGGTGTGTTCATCGCCGGCGACGAGCCCGACGGGCTGGCGGCGTTCCTGGCCGCGCGCGGCCGCCGCACCCAGCGCACCCGTATCGAACCGTCCTAGACCCCGAACACCGACGACGCCTCCCCGGTTGCCCGCTGTCCGCACAGCAAGTCACTGCTTGGTTGCGGTTCCGACGGGGAATGAGTGGGTCAGTTCCTGCGGGCACCAACCCCCCGTCGGGTGCCCCCACCCCAGGAGGTCGCGAGATGCGTATCGGAAGCATTGTGCTGGTGATCTGGTTGCTGATCGGCGTCATCGCGGCAGCCCAACGCGACTACTTCTCCGGCGGCGACGCCACGTGTGCGAAGACCGGCACGGTGATCGTGACGATCATCGCCGGGCCGCTGAACTACTTCGGTCTCAACCCGAAGGTGAAGTGCACGACGCCGCAGCCCTCGAAGTAGTCCGCGACGACGGGGCCGGCGGTGGGATCACCCTTCCGCCGGCCCCGCGTCGTGAGAACGGTACGCAGCTGATCACTGCGATCCGGCAGCCACCAGGGTCGCGGTGAGGGGTTCGAGTTCGGCGACCAGTTCGTCGAGCTCGGCGGGGCTGAGGCCGTCGTACGGCGCGGCGGCGAGCTCGTCGGTGAGAGTTTCGATGCGTTGTTTGGTCTCGCGGCCGGCGTCGGTGAACCGACCGTCGGCATCAACGAGCCCACGCTCGCGCAAGCCGCCCATCACCTCGGCCAGGCGCTTCTTCGGCAGGTGATGGATGCGCCCGAACGACTCCGGCGGGTGGATGCCTTGCTCCAGGGCGCTGAGCACATGAGCCTCCGTGCCGCCGATCCGCGCGCCCACGAGAGCGGCGACGTGCCCGTCGGCGCGGTGCTCGCGCAGCGTGGTGGCCGAGTGCCAGAGCCGGGCGACCGGGTCTGTGGGCACCGGGAGGGTGCGCATCCCGGCGTACATCACCCGTCCCTCGGTGGGGGCGTAACTCGCGGCTTTCGTGGTCAGGTCGGCGGCGCGCACCAGGCCCGGGGAGTCGGCCAGCTCGTCACCGAGGATGCGCCGCAGGGAGGCCGCGCTGCCCCGTTCCCGCGCCGCAACGGACGCCTCGGGCGGGATGGTCTCCCACGCGCTCGGGATGTGCCGCGCGACCTCCCCGTCGGCGAAGCTGTAGAACGCGGCGTGCACGACCTGCGCGGGCACCCGTCCCAGCGGCGCGGCGCGGCTGGCGAAGTAGCCGTCCCAATAGGTGCGGTGGCCGAGCGCGGCCCACTCCTGGTTGCACTCGTCCGCGAAGTAAGTGACCAGGCAGATCGGCTCCAGGAGCTCGAACATACGACGGGCAGTGTGGGTCATGGCGCGGCTCCTTTCTCTGCGCCGTCACCTTGTGACGAACGCTGGGGCCCAGATCCGACAGCCCAGATCCGACAGCCCAGCTGGACGGTCAGGGAATGCGGGCGACGGCCCCGTAGGCGGAGATCTCCCAGGGCTCGGGCAGCGGCAGGTCGGCGGAGTCGTCGCGCCGCCATTCGCTGAGCACCACGACGCCCGGGTCGACGAGTTCCAGGCCGTCGAAGAACCGCGTGAACTGCGCCCGGTCGCGGCACTGACCCTCGTCCTTGACCGCTGACTCCAGCGCCGCGCGACGCGGTTCGGGCAGGTAGTCCCAGGTGTTGTGGCTGATCGCGAGATAGGAACCGGACGGAAGCGCTGAGACCAGCCGCCGCACGATTCCGTGCGGATCCTGCGCGTCCTTGAAGAAGTGCAGCACCGCGATGAGGCTCAGCGCGACGGGCCGGCTGAGGTCGAGGGTCGTCGTCACCTCGTCGCTGCCCAGGATGTCTTCCGGTTCGGCGAGGTCGGCGTCCAGGTACGCGGTACGGCCGTGCGGGCCGCTGGTCAGCAACGCCCGCGCATGCGTCAGCACGATCGGATCGTTGTCCACGTAGACGACTCGGGACTCCGGAGCGATGGCTTGCGCGACCTCGTGCAGATTGGGGGAGGTCGGGATGCCGGTGCCGATGTCCAGGAACTGGCGGATGCCGGCCTCTCGCGCCAGGTAGGCCACCGCCCGGCGCATGAACCAGCGGTTCTCCCGCGCCCACTTCGGAACCAGCGGAGCCAACCGGGCGATCGCGTCCGCGGACTCCCGATCCGCAGCGAAGTTGTCCTTACCGCCCAGCCAGTAGTCGTACCGGCGCGCGGGGTGCGCCGTGGACGTGTCGATGAGCCGCTGAGCGTCTTCTGGCACGTCCTGCTCCTCGATCGGCTAGCCGCGGTCCGCCGATCCTACTGACACCCGCGGGAGCGCCGTCGAGGTTCCGGTGGTGGGCGCCGGCCGGCAGCGCCAGTAGTGTGCGCCTCGCAGGTCGAGAGGAGTGTTCCCGATGTACGTGCCGTCCCATTTCGCAGTTTCTCCGGGCCGCGTCGCCGAGTTGCTCCGGCACGGAGGCTTCGCCCACCTGGTGACGCCGACCGCGGACGGCCTCGTCTCGACGCCGCTCCCTCTGCTCTACGACGACGACGCCGGACGCGGTGGCCACGGAGCGCTGCTCGGGCACGTCGCACGGAACAACCCGCACTGGCGGGATCTGCCGGACACCGAGTCGCTCGCGATCTTCGCCGGACCGGACGCGTACGTGTCACCCGGTTACTACGCGAGCAAACGCGAACACGGCCGAGTGGTGCCGACCTGGAACTACGAGGTGCTGCACGTCCACGGACGGCTGATCGCCCACGACGACGTCGAGTGGCTCCGGGAGCTGGTCACCCGGCTGACCGACGCCCACGAAGCCGGGCGGGACGCGCCGTGGCACGTCACCGATGCGCCGGAGCGGTTCATCGACGGGCAGCTGCGGGCGATCGTCGGCCTGGAACTCGTCATCACCCGGGTCGAGAGCAAGGCCAAGCTCAGCCAGAACCGGCCGGAGGCCGACCAGGAGGGCGTGATCGCCGGGCTCACCACCGCCGGTGAAGTCGCCACCGCAGCGGCGATGCGTGCTCAGGAAGCCCGGAACGTGCGGCGATAGGCGTCCGGCGGCACACCGACCGTGCGGTGGAAGTGGCGTCGCAGCGTCGTGCCGGTTCCGAGGCCGGCGGCGTCCGCGATGCTGTCGATGCTCTGGTCGGTGTTCTCGAGAAGTACCTGCGCGCGGCGGATCCGCTGCGTCGACAGCCACTGCAGCGGCGTCGTGCCGGTCACCGACTTGAAGTGGCGGGCCAGGTTGCGCGAGCTCATGTTCGCCCGGCGCGCGAGGTCCTCGACGGTGAGCGGCCGGTCCAGCCGTTCCATCACCCAGGGGAACAGGTCGGCGAGCGGATGGTCGTCGCGGGCCGGGACCGGCGTCGTCACGAACTGGGCCTGGCCACCGGCGCGATGCGGTGGCACGACCAGGCGGCGGGCGACGGCGTTGGCGACCGTCGAGCCGTGGTCGCGGCGGATCAGGTGCAGGCACAGGTCGATCGCGGCCGCCTTGCCCGCCGACGCGAGCACGGTGCCGTTGTCGACGTAGAGCACGTCCGGGTCGACCGTCACCCGGGGATAGCGGGCGGCCAGCGTGTCGGTGTGGGCCCAGTGGGTCGTCGCACGCAGCCCGTCCAGCACTCCGGCGGCGGCCAGCACGAACGCGCCGGTGCACAGCGAGACCATCCGGGCGCCCGCCGCGTGGGCCGCGCGGACGGCGTCGAGCAGGTCGGGCGGTAGCTCCGCGTCGAGGTCGTCGATCGTCGGGACGATCACGATGTCGGCGCTCGCGAGCCGGTCCCACCCGGCGTCGGGGTCGATCCGGAACCGCCCGGCCCGGACCGGTCCGGGCCCGCAGACGACCAGGTCGTACCAGGGGTCGGCCAGGCCGGTGGGGTCGCGGACGAAGATCTCGCAGACCATTGCGAACTCGAAGTGCAGCATCCCGTCGGTGACCGCCAACGCGACAGTAGTCATGTCCGAAACTGTACGGGAGTTGTCGTTCCAGACACTGTCCCGGGCCGTCCGCCGTCGAGAGGATCTCCTGGAACGGTTCGTCGAGGAGGAACACAATGAGTCAGACCGTGGCGGTATTCGGTGCCTACGGGCACACCGGGCGGTTCGTGGTGGCGGAGTTGCTCGACCGCGGGTTCGTCCCGCTCCTCCTCGGACGGGACGCGGGCAAGCTGCAGACGCTGGCGGCCTCGTACCCGGGGCTCGAGTACCGGGTGGCCTCGGCCGGTGAGCTCGACCGGGCGCTCACCGGAGCGTCCGCGGTCGTCAACACCGCCGGGCCGTTCGCCGCGACCGCGGGCCCGGTGATCGACGCCGCGGTGCGCGCCGGAATCCCGTACGTCGACGTGGCCGCCGAGATCGAGGCCAACGCCGACACGTTCGCCCGGACCGCGGACGTCCCGGTGGTCCCGGCGATGGCGTTCTTCGGCGGGCTCGGCGACTTGCTGGTCACGACCGCGATGGACGAGTGGACGACGGCCGACGAGGTGCACGTCGCGTACGGGCTGAGCAGCTGGCACCCCACGGCCGGGACGCTCGCGGCCGGCGCCGTCTCCCACGACCGGCGGGCGGGCCGGCGCGTCCGCTACCGCGGCGGCCGGCTGGAGTACTACGCCGGTGACCTGCCGACGCTGGAGTGGACCTTCCCCGCGCCCCTGGGCACCCGGAGCGTCCTCGGGGAATTCTCGATGGCCGACATCGTCACGATCCCCAGCCACCTGGCGGTCCCCGAGGTGCGCACGTACATGACCACCGACGCGGCCGCGGACCTGGCCGGTCCGGACACACCCACGCCGGTCCCGGTCGACGAGCTCGGCCGGTCCGCGCAGACGTTCACCGTGGACGTCGTCGTGCGCGCCGGTGACGCGCAACGACGCGCCGTCGCCACCGGTCAGGACATCTACGCGATCAGCGCGCCGCTGGCGGTCGAGGCGCTCGGCCGCATCCTCTCCGGACGGACGCGGACGAGCGGCGTCGCCTCGGCCGGCGCGATGTTCGACGCCCCCGACTTCCTCCGCGCGCTGTCCCGCTACCTCACGGTCGAGTCGGTCGAGGCGGCCCACTCCCGGTAGGGACCGCGGTGCACGGCGGCGTAGACGTCGTCGCGCAGCCGGTTGGCCTGGTCGTCGGTGAGTGCGCCGGTCAACGGCCGCAGGACGAGTCGCAGCAGCACGTTGGACTGGTCGGGGCGGAGGCCCAGCCGCTTCCGTGCACCGGCCGGCAGCTCCGGGTAGCCGGTGACCGCGAGGATCGACACCGACTCCAGCTGTTCGGCGTCCTCCCCCAACGCGCCCCGGACGGTGTCGCCGAGCAGTTCGGCGTCCGGCACCTCGTCGACGACGACCGACAGGTCGCGCCGGATCGCCGGTTGCCGGGACACCGGCCGCCACGGCGCCAGGTCGCGTAGCTGCGCCGCGACGCGCGGATCGTCCGAGCGCAGCACACGAATGTCGTCGATGCCTTTGCGGAGCATCAGCGCCCGGTCGAGCCCCATACCCAGGGCCAGTCCGTTCCAGCGGGTCGGTGCCAGCCCGGCGCGGTCGAGCACGGTGGGCGCGATCAGCCCGCACTCGGCCAGCTCGACCCAGCCGCCGGGCGTCCCGACGTCGACCTGCCACCCGTCGACGGTGTACGGGTGAACGGCGGGCGTCAGCCGGTGGTGCGCGCCCGGCAGGACCGCGCCGACGACACCCGCCACCATCTCCGCGAGGTCGGAACCGGTCTGCGGTGTCGTCGTGACCCGCCACAGGTCGACCTGGTGCGGCGCTCCGACGTGCAGCCGGTCGATGGTGTCCCGGCGGTAGCACAGCCCGGGCAGCGCCAGCAGAACGTCCTCACGAGGAGCGGCCGCCAGCGCACGGAGCGCCGGTGGGATCCCCGCGCTGGTATGGCTGCGCAGCATCACGGTTTCCGCGACGTACCGGCTGTACCGGGCGTCGCGGGTCACCGCGTCCGGGGCGTACCCCAGACGGTCGTAGTTGTCCTCGACGGACACCAGCGGGCGCGGCCGCCGGACGTCGAGCGCGTTTCCCCACGCCGCGGTCAGCGCGGAGAGCACGTCGTCGAGCAGGAGTTGCATCGCGTGCGGCCCGGAGGCCGGGTCGGACAGGTCACGCAGCCGCAGCGCAGCCGCGAGTTCGGAAACGGTGATCACGAGAGTTCCTTCGTCGGGGGGCGGGATCAGATCTCTCCCCCGGCCGTCGACTCTCGTGCGCTACCGGCCGCTCACGGCGCCCGCGCGGCTGAGCGACAGCCGGGGGCGGCGAAAGGAGGCCGGTGAAATCCGCATATCCCGACGATACGACCGCCGGCGAGCGAATTAGCCCCTGACGAACGTCCGCAGCGTCTCGGCGTTGCGCACGGCGTGACCGTGACCGTCGTTGTTGAAGTACGCGTACACCTCGTGGCCGGCCGCGGCCCACTCCCGGAGCCGGTCGGCCCACCAGCAGAGATCGTCGTCCGAGTACGACCCGGCGTAGAGGTGCTCGGTGTCCGGTCCGTGCAGGCGCACGTAGACGAACGGTGCGGTCGCGCGCAGGATGCAGGGCAGCTTCGCGCCGCTCATCACGCAGTACGCCGCCCCGTGCCGCTCCAGCAGCCGGAACACCTCCTCGTCGTGCCAGCTGGGATGCCGCAGCTCAACGGCGGTCGGCACCCAGGACGGCAGGCAACCCAAGAAGTAGTCGAGTCGAGCGTCGTCACGTTGATGGGCGGGATGGGTCTGCACGAGCAGGACCCCGCGCTTGTCACCGAGCTCGTGCCAGCAGGTCGCGATCCGCTCGACCCAGACCTCCGGCTCGAAGAGCCGCTTGGCGTGGGTCAGGCCGCGGGGCGCCTTGACCGTCAGGCGGAAGCCCTCCGGCAGGCGCCGCTGCCAGCCGGCGAACGTCGCGGTCTTCGGCCAGCGGTAGAAGCTCGCGTTCAACTCGACGGTGGAGAACCGCCGCACGTAGTGGGCCAACCGGTCGCGGGTCGGCGTACCCGGTGGGTACAGCACGTGCTCCCAGTGGTCGTAACTCCAGCCCGAGGTCCCGATGTGCACAGGGTCAGGTTGCCCGCGCGGGCTCCTCGGCTACCGTCTGCGGCTGCACGAATCGGACGACGGGTGCGCCGGAGAGCAGAACCGCGGCGGCGCCGAGCAGCGCGACCACCGCGACGCCGAGCACTGGTGCGAACAGGAACGTCCAGCGGTAGAAGTCCGGCAGGCCGCTCACGTACCGGTTCGCGGCCTGGAAACCGGCGACGAGCACCACGAGGCTCGCGGCCGTCACCGCGAGCCCGGCGGCCACCGCCCGAATCCTCCGCCGCCCCGGCCGCACCAGCACCGCGAGCACCGCGACGACCACCGCGAGCACCGCGAGGAACGCACCGAGTGTGACCACGAGCGCGAGGCTGCTGAGGTTCCGCAGGCCGACCTCGGTGCGGCCGTCCGGCGTGCTGTACGGCCACAGCCCCGGCATCAGCAGCACCAGTGGTGCCGCGGCCCCGGCGAGCAGGGCCGCGACCCGCACCCGCCGCGGTCGGTCCCCGCCTGCCGCGGCTTCCGCGCGTCGCACGGTCAGAAACACCAGGGCGACGACGGACGCGAGCACACCGCAGGCCGCGCCCCAGTACTGGTCGACGGTCTGGGGCTGCGGGATGAACCACGCCTCCTCGTACCCGCTGGTGTACTGCCCGGCGCGGTAGTGGCCGACGACCACCAGCACGACCTGGACGGGCAGCAGGCCCCACGCGACCGGCCGCACCGCCGCGATCCGGTCCCGCCACGCGCCGGCCGCGAGGACGGCCAGCACCGCGGCCAGCAGCAGCGACGCGAACCCCAGAGCGAGGACCGTGTCGAGTGCCTCGCTGTACTCGGCGACGTCCTGCGGTGATTCCTCGGTGAACGCGTTGAGCACCCGGTGGCGGCGCCACGCCGCTTCCTCGGCGAACCACCGCACGGAGTAGAGGTGAGCAACGGCCGAGACGGCTAGCGGAACGGTGACGAGAGAGCGACGCACCGCACCAGGTCAGCAGCCGCCCGGCGGCGTCGCCACGATCTGTCAGCTCAACGACCCAGTCTGCTCAACGACCCAGCTGGGAGAGTTTGTCCTTGAACAGGGTCGTCGCGGTTGCGGCCTTGTGCGGCTGACCCTTGAGCCAGGATTCCGCGAACTTCTTCGCCTGCTCGTACCCGACCTTGCCGGGCAGCGGCGGCTCGTTCGGGTTGACGTCGATGTCCACCAGCGCCGCTCCGTCGTACGCGAGTGCCTCGGCGAGCGCGTCCCGGACGTCGCCGGGCTCGGTGACCTTGCGGCCGTAACCACCGCAGGCGGTGGCCCAGGCGGCGAAGTTGCCCTCCGGCGTCGGGTACCGCACGCCGTGCTCGGGGTAACCGAGCACCATCTGCTCCCAGAGGATCTGGCCGAGCGAGTTGTTGTTGTTGATCACGACCTTGACCGGCAGCCGGTGCTGGACGGCGGTGAGGAACTCGGCCATCAGCATCGCGAACCCGCCGTCGCCGAGGTAGGCGATCACCTGACGCCCCGGGTAGGTCAGCTGCAGGGCGTTCGCGTACGGCAGGCCGGGCGCCATCGTCGCGAGGTTGCCGGACAGGTAGAAGCCGCGGTCGCCGCGGATCGTCCAGTGCCGGGCCGCCCAGGTCGCGATCGTGCCGGAGTCGCAGGTGAGGATCGCGTCGTCGGTGGCCAGCTCGGACAGCACGCCGACCGGGTACTGGGGTGCGATCGGGGCTCGCTCCGGGTTCTCCAGCGCGGCCATGTCGTCGCGCCAGTCCCCCATCTTGGATTGGTACTTCTCCAGGTGGGCTCGGTCGGTGCGTCGAGTCACCAGCGGTAGCAGGGCGGCCAGGCTCTCCTTCGCGTCCCCGATCATCGGCACCTCGGTCGGCAGCCGCGCCCCCGCCCGCACCGGGTCCGCTTCGATCTGGACGACCCGCACCTTGCCCGGCTCCGGCAGGTGCTGGGTGTACGGGAAGTTCGTCCCCACCATCAGCAGCGTGTCGCAGTCCTCGGCCAGCTCCTCGCCGGGTTTGGTGCCGAGCAGGCCGATGCCGCCGACCGCGAACTCCGAGTCGTCCGGGATCACGGCCTTGCCGGGCAGTGTCTTGATCACCGGCGCGCCCCACGCGTCCGCCAGCGCGAGTACCTCGGCGCGGGCGTGCAGCGCGCCCGCGCCGGCGAGGATCGCGGGCCGCTCGGCCGCGTTGAGCACCTCGGCCGCCGCGTGGAGGTCCTCCTCGCGGGGGCGTCCGGGCGCGGGAA
The DNA here is from genome assembly GCF_900143005.1 of Cryptosporangium aurantiacum. NCBI lineage: Bacteria > Bacillati > Actinomycetota > Actinomycetes > Cryptosporangiales > Cryptosporangiaceae > Cryptosporangium > Cryptosporangium aurantiacum. The sequence continues at coordinate 82,107 of NZ_FRCS01000024.1, read as the reverse complement.
GGTAGATCGGCGCGGTCGCCGGCGGGTTGGCCGGCGAGACGTGCTGATAGGGGTCGGCGTCCGCGTCCGCGACCTGGACGTCGTTCGGGAACGTCAGGTGCGCGACGCCGCGCCGGGCGTACGCGGTGCGGATCGCGTAGTCAACGACGCCGGGCAGTTGGGTGGGGTTGGAGACCACCAGGTTGTACTCGGCGACGTCGGAGAAGACCTGGTCGAGCGCGACTTCCTGCTGGTAGCCGCTGCCCAGCACGCTGGTCTCCTGCAGGCCGGTGATCGCGAGGACCGGCGCGTGGTCGAGCTTGGCGTCGTAGAGACCGTTGAGCAGGTGGAGGCCGCCCGGGCCGGACGTCGCCAGGCACACGCCGATCTTCCCGGTCGCCTTCGCGTACGCGGTGGCCATGAACGCGGCGGCCTCCTCGTGATGCACGAGGACGAACTTCACCCGATCCGCGTGCCGCCGGAGCCCCTCCATGATCCCGTTGATGCCGTCACCGGGCAGGCCGTAGACGGTGTCCACGCCCCACTCGGCGAGCCGTTCGATCAGTGTCTCCGCTGCGATCCGTCCCATGTCTGGGAGGTAGACGCTGCGGGGCGCGGGAAACGGGTCCCCCGGAACTTTCCGCGGTGACCCGCCCCGCTCGCCGACGCTCGGTGACGCCCAGGGTTTAGGAGGTGTAGTCCTTCGCGGCGGCCTCGAGATCGCGTGCCTGCGCCAGACCGGCCTCGAACGTGTAGATGTTTCCGCTGGTCAGCGGGTACACATGTCCCTTTTGGGCGGCCGGCAGCCGCTTGAACGCGGGCTCGTCGAGGATCTTCTGCACGCTGTTCAGCGGCTTCCCGTTCAGGTCCGTGTCGTAGAAGATGATGTCCTGGTCAGCCAGGTCGGGGATGTTCTCGAGGGCGAGTTCGGCGACGTAACGCTCGGGGTTCGCGGTGTACTTCGCGTTGTACCCGAAGCCGGCCGCGTCGATCCGCTGGTAGGTCAGCGACTTGCTGGTGTCCACCGAGATCGCGGCACCGTCGAACGACCCCAGGGCGGTGACCTTCAGCGAACCGACCTTGCTGCCGTACGCGTCGGCGACCTTCTTCAGCGCGGCGTCGAGGTCCTTCTTCTGCTCGGAGAAGTCGGTGGAGACGCCGGCCAGGTCGGCGATCTTCTCGTAGTTGGCCCACACGTCGGTCGGTTCGGCGATCTTGAGGATCACGGTCGGCGCGACCTGCGACAACTCCTTGTAGTCGATGGTCAGACCGCCGTTGTCCATGCCGAGGATCAGGTCGGGCTTCACCGCGATGACCTTCTCGACGTCGACGCCCTCGAAGCTGCCGACCGTCGGCACCTTGGAGACCTTCGCGTACACGTCGGCGCCGAGCTCTTCTGCGAGGAACTCGTCCTGCAGCGCGCCGACCGGCACCACGCCGATGTCGGCGAGCTCGGAGCCGGTGCGCCAGAGCGCGACGATCCGCTTGGGCTTGGTGGGAACGCCGGTGACGGTGCCGGTGAACGTGTCCTCTACGGTCCGCGTCGTGGCGGCGGACGGCTCGCCGGCACTGTCGGCACCATCGGCGCTGTCGTCGCCGCAGCCGGTCAGCGCCAACGCGACCGCGGTGCCGATGGCGGCCAGCGTCGAGAGACGGGTGTTTCGCATTCGTCTGTCCTCGGGTGGGGTGCCGCTGTGGAGCCGCGGCAAGGTGAGGCTAACCTAAGTGACCGTGTCGGAGGTTCGTCAAGTGGCTACCGGGGTTCGCCCTCCCGGCGCTCGTGCACGCCGGATGCGATGGGCGGCGCTCGTTCTGGCGGCGGCGGTGATCAGCTCGGTGCTGCTCAGCCTCGCCGTCGGCAGCCGCAACATCGGCGTCGGCGAGGTGCTCCGGGCGGTGCTCTCCGACCTGGACAGCGACAACGCCACCGTGATCCGGAGTCAGCGGGTGCCGCGGACGATCCTCGGGGTTCTCGCCGGCGCCGCCCTCGGGATGGCCGGCGCGTTGATGCAGGGCCACACCCGGAATCCGCTGGCCGACCCGGGGCTGTTCGGTGTGAGCGCCGGGGCGTCGTTCGGCGTCGCGGTGCTGGTGTTCGGGCTGGGCATCGAAGCGCCCGGCGCGCAGGCCACGGCGGCGCTGGTCGGTGCGGCCGCGGCGACGGCCGCGGTGTTCCTGGTGGGGTTGCGCAGCCTGCACAGCGGGGCGCTGGTGATGCTCGCGGTGGTCGGCACCACGCTGTCCGCGTTACTCGTGGCGCTGACGATGGCGATGATCCTGCTCGACCGGCGGACGCTCAACGTGCTGCGGTTCTTCGAGGTGGGCTCGATCGCGAACCGGGAAGATCAGGTGCTGCTGACCGTGGCGCCGCTGCTGGTGGTGGGTGCGGTGCTCGCGCTCGCCAACGGTTTCGCGCTGAACCAGCTCGGGCTCGGCGTCGAGATCGCCCGGGTCCTGGGCGCGCGGGTCCGCACCGCCCGGGTCGTGGGCATCCTGGCGATCACGCTGCTCATCGGCCCCGCCACCGCACTGTGCGGCCCGATCGTCTTCGTGGGGCTCGTCGCACCGCACGCCGCACGCCGGATCACCGGGCACGACTACCGCTGGCTGGTGCCGCTCGCCGGACTGATCGGCGTGGTGCTGCTACTCGTCGCGGACGTGGTGGGGCGGGTGTGCGCGCCGCCGGGCGAACTGGAGGCCGGCATCGTGATGGCCGCGATCGGCGCGCCCGTCCTCATCGGACTGACCCGGCGACGCCGGGTGGTGGCGTTGTGAGCGCCACCACCCGGAACGCGGGCGGCGTCCGCGTCGGCGACCGCGACCCGGTGGGCCGCGCACGGGCGACCGGACGGCGCGGGATCCGGATCGGACCGGTCGGGATCCGGTTCCGGCGACGCGCGGCGATCGTCACGCTCGTGCTGCTGGTGTTGACGACCGCGGTCGGCACCGTCGGGATGTTCACCGGCACCCTCGACTTCCCGCCCGACCGGGTCTGGGCCGCGCTCCGCGGCGACGGGACCAGGATCGAGAACCTCGTCCTGCTCGACGGGCGCTTGGCCCGCGTCGCGCTGGGCGCGCTCGTCGGTCTGCTGCTCGGCATCTCCGGCGCGCTCACCCAGACGCTGACCCGGAATCCGATCGCCAGCCCCGACATCCTCGGTGTCACCGCCGGAGCGGGGCTGTTCGCGGTCGTCTTCGTCACCAACCCGGCGGCGCTCTCGGCGGTCGGCATCCCGGTACGCGTCGGCTTACCCACCGCCGCCGTCCTCGGAGCCTCGGTGACGACCGGGCTGATCCTGGCGCTCTCCTGGCGCGTCGGGTTCGACGGGTTCCGGCTGGTGCTCGTCGGTCTCGGGGTCAACGCGATCGCGATCGCCGGAACGTCGTGGCTGCTCACCCGGGCGACGCTGGAGGAAGCCGCGGTCGCCCAGCGGTGGCTCACCGGCTCGCTGGACGGCGCCGAACCCGCCGACCTCTGGATCGCGGCGCCGTTCGCGCTGCTCGGCGTGGTGGCCTGCGTCCGGCTCGCGGCGCCGCTGCACTCGGTCCGGCTCGGACGGGAACTCGCCGCCGGGCTGGGTGCGCGCCCCGCCGTGGTGGAAGCGTCGGCGCTGGGCGTCGCGGTCGTGCTCGCGGCGGCCGCGGTCGCGGTCGCGGGCCCGATCGGGTTCGTCGCGTTTGTCGCGCCGCAGGCCGCGATGCGGCTGTTCGGCACCGCGGGCCCGCCGCCGCTGGCCGCCGGCCTCACCGGCGCGCTGCTGGTCACCGCCGCGGACCTGACCGCGCAGCGCCTTCCGGTCGAGGTGCCGGTCGGCGTCGTCACGTCCGTCGTGGGTGCGCCCGCGCTGTTGCTGTTGCTGGCCCGGTACGCAAGGAGAACCCATGCCTGAGGACGCCTGCCTGGCCACGGACGGTGTGCACGCCGGGTACGGTGGCGCGGCCGTACTGCACGACGTCGACGTGACGATCCCGCGCGGCCGGGTGACGACGATCGTCGGGCCGAACGGCTGCGGCAAGTCGACGCTGCTGCGGGTACTCGCGCGGCTGCTGCCCCCGGCGTCCGGACACGTCTTTCTGGACGGGGAGCCGATCACCGGCCTGCGGGCACGCGACCTCGCGAAACGGCTGGCGATGCTGCCGCAGAACCCGGTCGCACCCGAGGGCATGACGGTCGCCGACCTGGCCGCACGCGGCCGGGCACCGCACCAGCCCTGGTACCGCCAGTGGTCGCCGGGCGACGAGGAGATCACCGCGGACGCGATGGCCGCGACCGGCGTCCTCGACCTGGCCGACCGTCCGCTCGACGAGCTGTCCGGCGGTCAGCGGCAGCGGGCCTGGATCGCGCTGTCGCTGGCGCAGCAGACCGACGTGCTCCTGCTGGACGAGCCGACCACGCACCTCGACCTGGCGCACGCCGTCGAGGTGCTGGAGCTGGTCACCCGGCTACGCGACGAGACCGGGCGGACGATCGTGCTGGTGCTGCACGACCTGAGCCTCGCCGCCCGGTACAGCGATCAGCTGGTCGTGCTGCGTGAGGGGCGGGTGCACACGACCGGCGCGCCGGGCGAGGTCATGACGCCGGAGCTGCTGCGGGACGTGTTCGGCCTGGCCGCGCACGTCTTTCCCGACCCCGTCGACGGGCTGCCGACCGTGGTGCCCGCTCGCGCCTTGACCTGAAGCGAACTTCAGCTTCTACGGTGCTGGCCATGACTGAGGCACCCCCGCAACTCACGCAGCCGCTCGACGCCGACGACGTGACGGCGCTCCGCCGGATCGTCCAGGACGTCGAGGACGGCTTCAACACGAACGAGCCCGCGCTGCTGTCCGTCCACATCGCCGAGGACGCGGTCATCGGCACCGCCGGCGGGGCCTGGGTGACCGGCCGCGCGGCGATCGACGAGGCCAACCGGGCCGGGCTCGCCGGATTCCTGCGGGACGCCACCGCGCACTACGAGGTCTCCGGCGCCGTCGCGGTGGCGCCCGACGTCGCGGTGGCGCAGAAGCGCGCCTGGTCGACGCGGGCAGCGGCCGAGGCGGGCGAGCCGCCGGAGATGCTCGCGCTCTACGTCTTCGTTCGGCGGGACGGCCGCTGGTGGATCGTCCGGCGCCAGAACACGTTGGTGCCGTAGAACGGGGAGATCGTCACGGTCGTCCGGCCGGTGTGATCCGCCCCCGAGCGCCGAAACGCCTTTCCAGTCGCCGGTTTCGGCGCTGCGCCGAAACGCCGCTCTGAATTCTCGCGACGAGCTCTTCGAGGCTGCCCATGAACACGTCGGGATCGCTGTCGCGCAGCGCCCTCTCGCCGTCGACGTGCGCGGCGACGGCATTCCAGGTGGTCAGCGGCGCATTCCCCGACCCGCGCCGACCGGGGAAAGCGGCCCCGTTCGGGCTAGCCATAGCTGCCCCAACCGGGCCCGCTCCCCCGGGGGCGGCGGCCCGCCACCTGGGGTGAACCGGCGGCGGCTGGGGGGCGTGTCTCCACCAGGTAGCTGTTCCCGCTCGACAAACCGAAACCGATTCGTTTACGGTCACCGCCAGCCCCTCGAGTGCTCAGGAGTGCACATGGCGATCACCGGTCGGACCGGCACCACGACGCACTCCGGCACCGTGCCCACCACCGCCCGGATCGGCGGCGCCCGCACCCGCGCGGAGGCCGCGTGAACGCCCCCGACCTGGTCGTCCTCGCCGACCGCATCCATCCGCTGGACGCGGCAGGCCCGGACCACACCGCGCTGGCCGTCACCGGCGGCGTGATCAGCGCGCTCGGTACCCGCGCGGACGTGCGGGACTGGCGCGGCAACCACACCGAGATCGTCGAACTCGGCGCCGCCACGCTCACGCCGGGCCTCGTCGACGGCCACTCCCACCCGGTTCTGGGCCTGGACCTGTCCCGCGGCGTCGACCTGTCCGCGGTGTCCACGATCGACGAGCTGGTCCGCGCACTTCGCACGGCGCCCCGGACCGGCTGGGTCACCGGCTGGGGGCTCGACCCGAACACGTTCGGCGGCGCGCCGATCACGTCCGCGCCGCTGGTGGCGGCCCTCGGACCGGACGTCCCCGCCTACCTGACCCTGTTCGACGCCCACTCCGCGCTGGTCAGCCCCCGCGCCCTGGAGCTGGCCGGGATCACCGGACCGCGCACGTTCGGCTCCGGCGCGAGCGTCGTCTGCGACGCGGCCGGGCACCCGACCGGGCACCTGCTCGAACTCGACGCGATGGAGCTGGTGCGGGCACTGCTGCCCGCCGACGACCCGGCCGACCGGCAGCAGCGCCTGAGCGACCTGCTGCGGCGGATGGCCGCGTCCGGTTACACCGCCGCGAACGCGATGGACTTCGAGGGTGATGCGCTCGACCTGTTCCGCGCGCTGGAGGACGCCGGTTCGCTCCCGATGCGCTGGCGCTTCGCGCCGTTTGTCATGCCTGCCACGTCCGCGGCCGATCTGGCTCGCGTCCTCGAACAACAACGGCTATGCGGACGCCGCTGGCGCGTCGACGGCGCAAAATTCATGATCGACGGGACGATCGACGGCGGCACCGCGTGGCTGACCGAACCGGACACACACGGCGAGTCGGTCGCCCCGTTCTGGCCCGACCCGGCCGAGTACACCGCAGCCGTCCACCACCTGGCCGCGCACGGCGTCCCGACCGTGACCCACGCGATCGGGGACGCCGGGATCGCACACGTGCTCGACACGCTCACCGGCGCCCCGCGAACGCCGGTGCCGCACCGGATCGAGCACCTGGAGGCGATGCCGGCCGACCTCCTGCCGCGATTCCGTCGGCTCGACGTCACCGCGAGCATGCAGCCGACGCACTGCACCCACTACACCCGCGCCGACCAGAGCGACAACTGGTCCGAGCGGCTCGGCTCCGAGCGGGCCGGGCGCGCGTTCCGCTGCCGGGACCTGCGCGAACAGGGCGCCCGCCTCGCGCTCGGCTCGGACTGGCCGATCGCGCCGTTCGACCCGCGAGCGATCCTCGCCGACGCGCAGCTCCGCCGCCCCGCCGGCCGCGGCGACGTCGCCCCGGTGTTGCCCGGGCAGGCGCTGACCGCGCGGATGGCGCTCGAAGGCTTCACGACCGAGGCCGCCACCGCTGCGGGTCTCGGCGACCGTACCGGCCGGCTCCGCCCCGGCTTCGCCGCGGACCTGACGGCCTTCGGCCTCGACCCGCTAACCGCACCCCCGGACGAGTTCGCGCAGGCGCCGGTGCTGCTGACCGTCGTCGACGGGGACGTCGTCCACCGCGCCGAGGAGGTGCCGGCATGACGCTGATGCCCGCCGAGTGGGCGCCGCACGACGCGACCTGGATGGCGTTCCCGACTCCCAATGCGACCGTGGGCGAGGACGGCAGCCCGACGCTGGACGCCGCGCGCCGGGCCTGGAGTGCGGTGGCGCGGGTGATCGCCGAATCGGAGCCGGTACACCTGCTCGTCTCGCCCGCCGACCGGGACGCCGCCGAGGAGTTGCTCGGCGGCGTGGTCAAGATCCTCGAGGCCGACCTGGACGACGCCTGGCTGCGGGACAGCGGCCCGACGTTCGTCCGCTCCGGGCCCGAGTTGCGCGCGGGAGGCGAGCTGCGCGCGGTGAGCTGGCGCTTCAACGGCTGGGGCGCTCAGCCGTGGGCCACCTGGGAGCACGACGCGCGGGTCGCCTCGCGGGTCGCCGGTCTGGTGGGCGCGCCGCTCGACCGGTCACCGCTGACCCAGGAGGGCGGCGGGTTCCACGTCGACGGCGACGGCACGGTCCTGCTCACCGACACCGTCCAGCTCGACCCGGCCCGCAACCCCGGCTGGACCCGCGCGGACGTCGAAGCCGAGATCCACGCGCGTCTCGGCACGAGCACCGCGATCTGGTTACCCCGCGGGCTGACCGCCGACTACGGCGAGTTCGGCACCCGCGGCCACGTCGACATCGTCGCCGCGTTCACCCGGCCCGGCACCGTCGTCGTGCACACCCAGGCCGACCCCGGGCACCCCGACCACGAGGTCACCGCCGAGGTCACCGAGATCCTCCGCACGGCCGTCGACGCCCGCGGCAGGCGCCTGGAGGTGCTGGAGCTGCCCGCGCCGACGGTTGCCGAGGTCGGCGGACGCCTGGTCGACTACTCCTACGTCAACCACTACGTCGCCAACCGCGTCGTCGCGCTCTGCGCGTTCGACGACCCGCACGACGCCGTGGCCGCCGACGTCCTGGCCCGCGCCTACCCCGACCGGCGCGTCGTGCTCGTGGACGCCCGCGACATCTTCCGCTTCGGCGGCGGCGTCCACTGCATCACCCAGCAGCAGCCTGCCGTCCGCCCCTCGTCAGGAGAAGTTCGATGGACCTGATCGTCGCCGCACCCACCGAATCCCCCGCGCGCGTGAGCGCGCCCGAGCGCGCGCCGCTGCCGGTCGGCCTGGTCCAGACCCGCTGGCACGCCGACGCCGCCGAGCACCGGGCCGTCCTGCGGGAAGGGGTGCTGGTCGCCGCCGCGGCCGGCGCGGAGGTCGTTTTCCTGCCGGAGCTCACGCTGTCCCGGTACCCGGCCGACACCCGGCCCGAGGGTGACGCCACCGCGACCGCCGAGGATCTGGAGACCGGGCCGACCCGCGCGTTCGCCGCGGAGACCGCCAAGGAGGCCGGTGTCGCGGTGCACGCGTCGCTGTTCGAGCGCTCCCCCGGCGACGACGGGCTGGGCTACGACGACGGGCTGGGCTACAACACCGCGATCCTGGTCGCCCCGGACGGCTCGCTGCTCGGCCGCCGCCGCAAGACCCACATCCCGAAGACCGCCGGGTACTACGAGGACCTCTACTTCCGGCCCGGCCCGGACGACGCGGACGCGTACGCGCCGATCGACGTGAACGGCGCCCGCATCGGCCTGCCGACGTGCTGGGACGAGTGGTTCCCCGAGGTGGCCCGGGCGTACGCGTTGCAGGGCGCCGACGTGCTGGCCTACCCGACCGCGATCGGCTCCGAGCCCGACCACCCGGACTTCGACACCGCGCCGCTCTGGCGGCACGTCATCGTCGGCCACGGGATCACCAACGGCACGTTCATGGTCGTGCCGAACCGCTGGGGCGACGAGGGCCTGGTCAGCTTCTACGGCTCGTCGTTCATCTCCGATCCGTACGGCCGCATCCTGGCCGAAGCGCCCCGGGCCGGGGACGCCGTCCTGGTCGCGCGGCTCGACCTCGACCAGCGGCGCGACTGGCTCACGCTCTTCCCGTTCCTGGAGACTCGGCGTCCGGAGACCTACCGCGCGCTGACCGCCCCGAGGAGCTGACCGGACCGTGCCCCGCCCGAGCGTCCCCCTGCTCTCCCGCGACCAGATCGCGATCGCGGCGCTCGCCCAGCTCGACGAGTCGGGAACGCTGACGCTGCCGAAGCTCGCGTCCGGTCTGAACGTGAGCGTCTCGTCGATCTACCACCACTTCGCCGGTGGGCGGGAGGAGATCATCGAGCGGATCCGGGGCCTGCTCACCGGCGAGTGGCCGAGCCCGCTCGACGAGGACCTCGACTGGCGGGACTACGCGGAGCAGTGGGCGCACGGTTACCGGGCAGCCATGGCGCGCCACCCGCACGTGGTGCCGCTGCTGACGCTGCAGACCGTGTCGGCGCCGGAGACCCTGGCCAGCTACGAGGCGCTCGCGCGGGTGCTCCGGCGAGCCGGTTTCGCCGACGAGGACCTGCTGCACGCGGTCAGCGTCCTGGACTGTTTCATCCTGGGGTCGGCCCTGGACGCCAGCGCTCCGCTGGACGTCTGGGCCGACTCGGGCGATCCGGGCTCCGCGCTGCGGGCCGCGATCGCCGTGACCCGGACCCAGCCCGGGGACCGGTCGCTGCGCTCGTTCGAGCTGGGCCTGCACGCGCTGCTGGCCGGTCTCGCCGAGTTGCTGCGGGTCAGCCCGCCGGGACCGCGCGGAAGACGATCGTCGTGCTGAAGGACGTCCCGTCGATCTGGTACGCGAAGCAGCCGGGGCCGCTGACCGTCGTCGTCGCAGGCAGGTCGTTCTCGGGTTCGCTCAGCTCGGCGAAGTACCCGCCGTCTCGCCGGGTGCCGGTGTAGCTGAACTGGGCACTGGCGGAGCCGGTGCCGTCGATCCGGTCGGCACGGATCAGGACCGGCCCGACGTAGCCGACCGCGAGCCACCGGACCTTCTTGTCGTACGCGCCGCCCGGGGTCCGGTCGTCCGGCCGCAGGTCGAGGGTTGCGCTGGCGGCCATGAAGTAGTCGGCGATCGGGTACAGCGGCCCGTCGCCGAGCACGTTCGTGGCGACGCCGAACGGCTTGGTCCAGCGCTGCGGGGACGTCGTCGGGCACTGCTCGCCCGGCGCGACACGCGGCAGCCGTAACAGGGCCGGGGTGAACGGGCCGGCCGAGGGGGTTTCGCGCGACGGGGACGGCGCGGCGCGGGGCGCCTCGTCGTCGCAGGCAGTCGCCGCCACCGCCAGCACCGCGAGCAGCGCCGCTCGCCTCCGGAACCGCATCCTCCGACTATCGACCCGTTCCGCGACGCGAGACGAGCTTTCCGCGAAACCGGGGCCGCATCGTTCCTGGGGAAGGATGGTGGGGTGACCGTTGCGCGTTCGCTGGTGCTCTTCGCCCTGGCCGCCCTCGCCGAGATCGGCGGAGCCTGGCTGATCTGGCAGGGCTGGCGGGAACACCGCGGGCTGCTCTGGATCGCCGCAGGCATCGTCGCGCTCGGGGCGTACGGCTTCGTCGCGACGTTCCAGCCGGATCCGAACTTCGGCCGGATCCTGGCTGCCTACGGCGGCGTTTTTGTTGCCGGATCCCTGGCCTGGGGCATGGTCGTCGACAAGTTCCGGCCCGACCGGTGGGACGTGCTCGGCGCGCTGATCTGCCTGGTCGGCGTCGCGGTGATCATGTACGTCCCGCGCGAGGGCTGACCACTTCCTTAGTACATACGATCGAGAAAATGTCGTAGGGTGCTGGTATGGCACCTTCCCCGCCGGCTGAGCGTCAGCAGCCGTTCCTCACCGCGGAAGAGAACTTCGAGGAGGCGCTCACGCTCCCGGCCAGCCTGGTGGGGCACGGTGACTTTTTCACGCTCCGCGTCCGCGGCGACTCGATGATCGAGGCCGCGATCTGCGACGGGGACATCGTCGTCGTGCGGCGGCAGCCGACCGCCGACAACGGCGCGATCGTCGCCGCGATGCTCGACGGCGAGGCCACGGTCAAGGTGCTGCAGGTGACCGACGGCCACGTCCGGCTGCTCCCGCGCAACCCGCACTACCCGCCGGTCGACGCCGACGACGCCACGATCCTGGGCCTGGTCGTCAGCATTCTGCGCCGCCTGCGCTAGCGCGGTGTGGTCCCCGCCGTCCAGGGCCGGAGCTTCTCGGGGTTGAGCACGGCCCAGATGTGCCGGATCCGGTCGCCGACGACGTCGAACGCCAGCACCGCCACCGGAACGTCGTCCGCGAGGACCACCAGACCCGGCTGACCGTTGACCGTGCGCTCCAGGAAGGTCAGGCCGGACGTGGCACGACCCGCGAAGAACCCGGCGATCTCGCCGGCGCCCTCGATCGGGCGGAGCACCGCGTGCGCGCGTCCCCCGCCGTCGCCGACCGCGGTCGCGTCGGGCGTGAGCAGGCCGACCAGCGCGTTGATGTCCTTGGCTTCCCAGGCGGCTTTGAACTGCTTGACGACGCCGGCCTGCTCGACGCTCGGGGTGGCGGGGGTTTGCGCGGTACGGACGCGGCGGCGGGCGGAGGAGGCCAGCTGGCGGCAGGCCGCGGGGGTTCGTCCGACGATCTCGGCGACGTCGGCGAACGGATAGCGGAAGACGTCGTGGAGTACGAACGCGACGCGTTCGGCCGGTGTCATCGCGTCGAGCACGACGAGGAAGGCCATCGTCACCGACTCGTCGAGCGTGACCCGGTCGGCCGGGTCGGTCCCGCCGATCCACTCCGCGGGATCGGGCAGCGGCTCCGGGATCCACTCACCGACGTAACGCTCCCGCCGCACCCGCGCGGACCCGAGCACGTCGAGGCAGATCCGGCCGACGACCGTCGTCAGCCAGGCGGCCGGCGCGGCGATCGCGTCCCGCTGATGCGGGGTCAGCGCGTACCAGCGGGCGTAGGCCTCCTGGACGGCGTCCTCGGCATCGGCCAGCGAGCCGAGGAGCCGGTACGCGACGTTGATCAGCGCGGGTCGTTCGCTCGTCGGGATCGTCATCGTGCTCCTTCGTCGTCCTCTTCCCTACGACGAAGCACCGCGTCCGAACGTCAGGCCCTCACACTTCGCGCCGCCGTCTCGTCGTACCGGTGCACCGTTCCACCGAGCCATGTGGAGACCTCTCATGCAACCCGTCAACGCCGCGATCATCTACTACAGCGCCACCGGCACCGTGCACACGCTGGCCAGGGCCGTCGCCGAGGGCGCGGAGAAGGCGGGCGCGACCGTCCGGCTGCGCAAAGTGGCCGAGCTCGCACCCGCGGAGGCGATCAGCACCAGGCCGGAGTGGGTCCAGCACCTCGAGGACACCGCCGACGTCCCCGAGGCCACGCTCGACGACCTGGCCTGGGCCGACGTCGTGCTGTTCGGGACGCCCACCCGCTTCGGCAACGTGTCGTACCAGCTCAAGGCGTTCCTGGACACCACGGGCCCGCTCTGGTTCCAGGGCGCGCTCGCCGGCAAGGTCTACTCGGCCTTCACCGCGTCCAACACCGCCCACGGCGGTCAGGAGAGCACGCTGCTGGCGCTGGGCAACGTGTTCTACCACTGGGGCGGGATCATCGTGCCGCCCGGTTACACCGACCCGATCCAGTTCCGGTCCGGGAACCCGTACGGCACCTCCCACGTCGCCGGCGACGGCCCGCCCACCGACGTGATCCTGCACGCCGCACGGCACCAGGCGCAGCGTGCCGTCGACACCGCGACCGCGCTCAAGGCGTCCGCTTGACACCGCCTCCAAAAGTGGAGGTTACTGTTATCTGACAGTAACCCCCAAGAGGAGGACGCCCATGCAATCGACCGGCCGATGGTGGGCTCTGGCCGCTCTCAACCTCGGTGTCCTCGTCGTCGGGCTCGACGGCACGGTCCTGTCCGTCGCGCTGCCGACGCTCGCCGGCGCACTCGACGCCTCCCAGTCCGACCTCGTTTGGTTCTCGTCCGGTTATCTGCTCGTGCTCGCGGCGGCGGTCCTGCCGGTCGGCGTGCTCGGCGACCGGTTCGGCCGCAAGAAGGTCCTGCTGACGTCGCTCGTCGGGTTCGGCGTCGGGTCGGCGATCTGCGCCTACGCGCCGTCGGTCGGTGTCTTCCTCGGCGGGCGGGCGCTGCAGGGCCTGTCGGGAGCCGGCATCACGGTGATGGCGCTCTCCGCCCTCGTCGTGCTGTTCCCCGCGGCCGAGCGGCCTCGGGCCGTCGCCGTCTACCAGGCAGCGAACTTCCTCTCGTTGCTGCTGGGGCCGTTGCTCGGCGGCTGGATGCTCGACCGCTTCTGGTGGGGCTGGGTGTTCCTTCTCAACGTGCCGGTCGTCCTGGTCGCCCTCGGCGTCGGCGTCCTGCTGATCCCGGAGTCGAGGGCGGCCGAGCGTCCCGGCCTCGATCCGCTCGGCACCGTCACGTCCGCTCTCGGGCTGGTGCTGACGATCGGCGGCGTGATCCGCGCCGGGCAGCACGGCTGGGACGACGCCGGAACGCTGGCGCTGCTGGGTGGCGGTCTCGTAGCGCTCGTCGGATTCGCCGGGTGGGAACGCCGCGGGGCCGCTCGTCCGCTGATCGACCGGGCGCTGTTCGGCTCGGCGACGTTCCTCCGCGGGTCGGCGCTCGTGGCCGTCGCCGGTCTGGCCATGATCGGCACGCTGTTCACGCTTCCGCAGTTCTTCCAGGACGTGCGCGGCGCAGAGCCGATCCACTCCGGACTCTCGCTGCTCCCGCTGATCGCGGGAACGGTCCTGGGCGCCGGTCTGAGCGCTCCGCTCGGGCGTACGGCCGGCGTGCGGCCGACGGTCGCAGCCGGCTTCCTCGTCCTGGCCGCCGGGCTTCTCCTCGGCACCACGACCGACGTCGACTCGGGCTCGTGGTGGATCGGCGCCTGGACCTGCGTCCTGGGCGTCGGCACCGGCATGGTCCTGACCGCGGCCACGTCCGCTGCGCTCTCCGGCCTCGACGCCGAGCACAGCGGCGTGGGCTCGGCCGTGGTGCAGGCCTTCAACAAGACCAGCGGCCCGTTCGGCGCGGCGATCTCCGGCAGCATCGTCGTCGCGGTCTACCAGGACCGGCTCGAGACGTCCGGGGTGACCGAGGCGGCGCGTCGCGGCCTGGCCGACGGCCTCGACGTGGCGAGCCGGACGGGATCCGACGCTGTTCACGACGCGGTGCTCGGCGCGTTCGTGGCAGGATTCCGGACGTCCCTGCTGGTCTCCGCAGCCATCGCGGTGGCGGGCGCCATCGCCGCGGCGGTGTTGCTCCCGCGCAGGGACACAACCGACCATCCGGCGCGGAGGGAACACATGGATGCCGCCCACGGCTGAGGGCCCCACGCTCGGCCTCCGCGAGCGGAAGAAGGCCCGCACGCGCGCCGCGATCCAGACGCACGCCCTGCGCCTGTTCCGGGCGCAGGGCTATCAGGCCACGACCGTCGAGCAGATCATCACCGCGGCCGAGGTGTCGGAGACGACGTTCTTCCGGTACTTCCCCACCAAGGAGGACGTCGTCCTGCAGGACGACTTCGACCCGGTGATCGTCAAGACGCTCCTGCGGCAACCAGCCGAATCGTCACCGGTGGAGGCGGTCCGGCGCGCGCTCCGCGCTCACTTCGACACGCTCACCCCCGAGCAGTCGGACGAGATGCGCGAGCGACTGAGGCTCGTCATCGCGGAGCCCGCACTGCGGGCGGCGATGCTCGACCAGATGACGCAGACCATGCGCCTGATCGCGGAGGCGTTCGCCGAGCGCACCGGCCGGGAGCACACCGATCTCGCGGTCCGCGCCACGGCCGGTGCGGTGATGGGCGCGCTGATCGCCGCGCTCGACGCGTGGGCCGACGACCCCGACAATGACCTCCCGACGATCGTCGACGCGGCCCTCGGCCACCTGGAGCACGGCCTGACGCGGTAGGAAGGACGACCATGGACTGCGTGTTCTGCGCGATCGTGCGCGGGGAGAGCCCGGCGAGCCTCGTCCACGCCGACGACGACGTGCTCGCGTTCCTCGACATCCGCCCGGTGACCCCGGGGCACCTGCTCGTCATCCCGCGTCGGCACGCCGTCGGGCTGTCCGACCTCCCGACCGAGCTCGGCCCGGCGATCTGGGGCACGGCCCAGCGGCTCGCCGGGGCGCTCCGCGGCTCCGGCGTGCGCTGCGACGGCGTCAACCTGTTCCTGGCCGACGGGGAGCCGGCCGGCCAGGAGGTCTTCCACGTCCACCTGCACGTCGTCCCGCGCTTCGCCGGCGACGGCTTCCGCCTCGACGCGCAGTGGCGCTTCCCGGCCCGCTCGGAGCTGGACATGACCGCAGAGCAGATCCGCCAGGCTCTACCCGATTGAGCCACGTCACACGCGGACCGTGAGACGGAGCCGGACGGGTATTACCGACGGCGCCGACGGCGTTGTACCGAATGTGCCGGCGACGCATCGCCGCCGCGTCAGCGCCCGACTCGTACGACCCCGGAGGTAACCGGCCATGCCCGTCCCGCTCTCGATCCTCGACCTGGCCCCGGTCGCTGCCGGCGAGTCCGCCACCGCCGCGATCGCCGCGAGCGTCGCGCTGGCCCGGACCGCGGAGGAGCACGGCTACCAGCGGGTCTGGTACGCCGAGCATCACAACATGCCGTCGATCATGTCGTCGGCGACCAGCGTCCTGATCTCGCACGTCGGCGCGCAGACCAGCCGCATCCGGCTCGGCGCGGGCGGCATCATGCTGCCCAACCACGCCCCGCTGACGATCGCCGAGCAGTTCGGCACGCTCGCCGCGATGTACCCCGGCCGCATCGACCTGGGCCTCGGCCGCGCGCCGGGCTCCGACCAGAACACGATGTACGCGCTGCGGCGCGATCCGCGGTCGGCCGACTCGTTCCCGCAGGACGTCCAGGAGCTGCAGGGGTACCTCACCGGCAACACGCGGGTCGCGGGCGTCAACGCCTATCCCGGTAAGGGTTCGGACGTCCCGCTCTACCTCCTGGGCTCGTCGCTGTTCGGCGCCCAGCTCGCCGCGGCTCTCGGACTGCCCTACGCGTTCGCATCCCACTTCGCGCCGCAGGCGTTGCACCAGGCGGTCGCGGTCTACCGGCGGGAGTTCCGGCCCTCCGAGCAACTGGCCGAGCCGTACGTGATCGCCGGGGTCAACGTGCTGGCCGCCGACTCCGACGAGGACGCCCGGCGCCAGCTCGAGCTCACCCGCCGCCTCCGCGCCCGCGCGCTGTTCGGCCGGGGCCGGAACCTCACCGACGCCGAGACCGACGAGCTGCTGCAGTCCGGTGCCGCCCAGCACGTCGACCAGATGCTGACCTACTCCGCGGTCGGCACGCCCGGTGACGTCCGGACCTACCTGGAAGGCTTCCGCGAGGAAGCCGACGCGGACGAGCTGATCACCGCGCACCAGTCGCCGAACACCGAGGGCCGCCTCCGCTCGGTCGAGCTGCTCGCCAAGGCGTGGATCAACGCATAAGGCCGGGATCAACGCATAAGGCCGGGATCAACGCATAAGGCCGGGATCAACGCGTAGAGGCGGGGATCAGCGCGTAGCGCCGAACTCGTACGCGCCGAGGTCGGGCCCGGCGCCGACCGGACGCGCGGCGCCGGTGACGTCGAACGCCGGCGCCCGCGCCGGCGTCGCCGCGTCGATCGCGGGCGAGCTCTCCTTGAGCCGAACGTCTCCGGCGGCGAGGTCGACGAACTCCGGATCCGACGTCAGGTTGTTGCTCATCGTGATGCCGGGGACGTCGTACAGCGGGTTGCCGTACACGATGTTGTTCGTCGCGACGGAGTTGCTCACCGTGCCGTTGTCGACCCGGATCGCGGCCCGGCCGTTGCGGTAGATCGTGTTGTTGTAGATCGCGACGTTCGTGTAACCACCGACCCAGAAGTCCACGCCGCCGCCTGGGTTTCCGTGCAGCAGGTTGTTGAAGATCTGGACGTTCCGGGCGGTGCCACCCGACTCGACCGCGAGCCCGATGCCCGACTTCGTCGGTCCCTTCGCGTCGTACACGTCATTGTTGAACACCTGGACGTCGCTCGCGCCGTCGATGTAGATGTTCGGCCCGTTATTCGCGTAGACCCGGTTGTCCTGGATCGTCCCGTCCGTCGTGTCGTTCTTGACGTCGATCCCTTCCTCGAAGTTCTCGTGGACGACGTTGCCCTGGATCCGGAAGTTCGTCGCCTGGTACAGCGTGATGCCCTCGTTCGCGGCGCGGTCGATGTCACCCCCCTCGGCTGCCGCGTTGTTGTGGTGGACGCGGTTGCCGGTGACGATCAGGTCGGCGCCGTCGCCGATCAGGATGCCGCCGTCCTGCGCGTACGAGACCTCGCTGTTCTCCACCACGACATGGCTCGCGTGGCCGGCGTAGATGCCGTGCCGCTGCGACCGGGTCACGGTGAGGCCGGAGATCCGGACGTACTGCTGCTGGTCGAGCGTGATCAGCCCGCGGGTCTCCGACGAGGTGCCCGGCAGCGACCCCTCGCCGTCGAGGACGACCTTCTCTCCCGGCTTCGCGGTGATCGTCAGGTAGGCACCCGGCCGACCGCCCCGGGTCAGGTGCACGACCTCGTGATACGTGCCGCCGGCGATGCGGACGGTGTCGCCGGGACCGGCGTCGTCGACGGCGGCCTGGATCGTCTCGTACTCCCCCTCGGGGCCGACGGTGAGCGTGTGCGCGTCGCCGCGGTCGCTGATCGGGCCGCTCCGACGGCCGTCGCCGCTGTCCGAACCGGTCTGGGTGACGGTCGCGGTGAGCCCGACGGCAGCCGCAGCGACCACCGCCGCTACCCCCCACCAGACCCGTCGACGCCGGCCTGAGCGAGCCTCCGCCGTTGAATTCTTTTCGACCGACCCCTGCGGACGCCGCTCGGACTGCGGAGATACGTGGGGTTGAAAAGAGTTCATGAACCTCCCCTACGCCCGGACCCCGATCCTTTCATGGGGTCCCCAGCGCGCGGAGTCAAGCGACCTGTTCGGCGAAAACCTCCCGCATCGCGCTGGTGAACAGTGCGTTGACGGCGTCCCGGTCGAGACCGGCCGTGTGCGCGTCGGTGAGCCACCCGACCAGCGAGCGGCGCAGGTCGGGATGCGCGTCCAGGGCGGGGGACGCCAGCGAGCGGGTGACGAACGTGCCCTGGCCCTGCCGGGACTCGACCAGGCCCTCGCGTTCCAGCTCGCGGTAGGCCTTGTGGACGGTGTTCGGGTTGATCGCCAGCGCCGCGACCACGGCCCTCGCGGTCGGCAGCTGGTCGCCCGCCTCCAGCACGCCCAGCCGGAGCGCGTCCTTGACCTGCTGGACGAGTTGCAGATACGTGGTCACGCCGGACGCCCGGTCCAGCCGGAACTCGATCATCGGCCCGTTCCTCTCCGCGCCACGACGACAAACGCACCGGCGATCAGCGCGGCCGCGAGCCCGCCGTAGGCCGCGAGCTCGATCCACGGCAGGTCGTCCCGGTGCCACCAGTCCGGTTCCCGCCACCGCACTTCGCCCCCGGCGAACCGCACGACCGCGTAGACCAGCAGCGTGACCACCATCGCCGGCTCCACCCGCCCGATCGCCGCACCGGCGAACACGCCGAGCGCGACCGCGAAACACGCGTACCCGATCGCGGCCACCGACACCACGTCGTGGGTGTAGTGGCCGTCGAAGCGGTCGGCCAGCACTGCCGACAGGATCGCGCGCACGGCCAGGGCGACGCCGATCGTGGCGACCCCCAGCCCCACCAGCGCCGCAGCGAACCACCGCACCCGGGGCACGGTCTGCGTCCAGATCAGATCCGCGGTGTGGTTCTCCAGCGGCCGGGCCAGCAGCGGCGCGCCCCAGAACACTCCCAGCGCCGCCGGCAGGAACGCGGCCAGCGCCCGGGTGTTGCTGGCCGCCAGGAGGTGGAACGTCAGATGGGTCTCGATGTACCCCGCCAGCGCGATGCCGGCGACCACGGCGAGCCCGGCGACCACGATCGACCGCTGCTGCCGCCAGGTGAACCACGCCAGCCCGCTCATGACCGCGGCACCCGTCGGATCATCCACCAGGCCGTCCCGGCCAGCAGTACCGCCGCCGCGAGGTAGGTGTCCAGCACGACGTACCAGGGAAACGTGTCGGTCTCCGTAGCGGCCATCAGCACGGCCACGATCCTCAGCGGGTACGGCACCGCCAGGATGCCGGCCACGGCCGCGGCCACCGCCGGTACCGTCCGGCCGAACACCGCACCGGCGAAGAGCCCCACCGCCACCGCCAACAGGACCATTCCGACGGCGAACGGAATGTCCTCGGGCGTGACGATGCCCCACGCCGAGTACACCCCCGGTTCGATCACGTAGGCGAAGGCCACGTACACGGACGTGGTCGCGACGGCCGCGACGATCAGGACCGGCGCGATCCAGGTCAGCAGCCAGCCGGCCCGCGACACCGACTGCGTATAGGCCAGGTCGACCGTGCGGCGCTGTTGCTCACGGGCCAGCAGCGGCGCGGCCCAGCACGCGCCGAAACCGATCGGCAGCACGTACCACGGCTCGGCGAACGAACCCGCGCGCCACGCCAGTGCGGCGAACTCCGGCGACCGGACGGTGGCACCCCAGACGTAGAACGCGACGACGAGGAGCGCGACGAACACCGCCCAGCGCTGCCTGCGCCAGGCCAGCCGGTGGAGCCCGATCATGCCGGCACCTGGCGCGGACGCGCCGCGACCGTCGCGTCCGGGCTGCGCAGGTAGCCGAGGACGACGTCGGAGAGCGTCACCGGGTGCACGGCCCACCTCGGGTCGACCGGCTCGTCGCGCCACTGGACCAGGGCCGTCGCCTGGCGCTCGGTCGTCCGGGCCGAGACGACCCCGGCGGTGCCCGCGTAGGCCTCGACCGGACCGACCAGCAGGCGGTGGCCGGTCACCAGGTCGTCGATCAGCCCCGCGACCTGGAGCCCCCCGTCGTTCACCAGCAGCAGCGAGTCGCACACGTCGGCGAGCTCGGTCAGCGCGTGCGAGGAGAGCACGACCGTGCAGCCGTGCTCCTCCACCGTCGCCATCAGCTCGCCGAGCAGCGCCGGGCGCGCCAGCGGATCGAGGTCGGCCATCGGCTCGTCGAGCAGGACGACGTCCGCGCGTTTGCCGAGCGCCAGCGCGATCGCCACCTGGGTGCGCTGACCGCCGGACAGGCGGCCGACCGAGCGCTCCAGCGGTATCCCCAGGTCGCGGAGCCGATCGGCGGTGCCGGGCTGGTCGAACGCCGGGTTCGTGACCGCCCCGAACCGGATCATCTCCGCGACCGTGAAGCCGTCGTAGAGCGGCTTGGTCTGCCCGACGTATGCGACGCGGGCGAGTGCCTCGCGGCGGTGCGTCGGTACTCCGTCGATCCGGACGACGCCCTCGGTCGGACGGGTGAGCCCGGCGATCAACCGGAGCAACGTGGACTTTCCGGCACCGTTCGCACCCACGAGCGCCACCACCCGGCCCGGCGGTATCGCGAACGAACAGTTCCGTAAGCCCCACCGACGGCGGCCGTACCGCTTGCCCAGCCCCGTCGCGTCGAGCACCGCGGTCATACGCAGCCTCCTCGAGTCGCCCCCGACAACTACTACGACCGTAGCACTTAAAGTACTAGTGGAATAGTAGAAGTCTGGTTGCACCGAACACCCTTCACAGCTCGCCTACAGCTCTCCCCCATCGCGTCGACAGGTCTCCCGTCGAAGGTCAGGGCATGACGATCGCGACCCTCGACGGGGAGAACCCCGACGCGAATCCCGGTGGAGCCGTCGCCGCGGTGGCCCCCGGCCCGGCGTCCGCAGAAACGACGGAGGCGCCCCGCTCCGCGACCGACCCAGGTGACGCCGTGCGGGCCGCGGCCGCGGCCGGCCGGGCCGTGCTCGACGTGGTGATCCCGGTCTACAACGAGGAGAAGGACATCGAAGGATCGGTGCGGCGGCTGCACGCCCACCTCACCGCGACGTTCCCCTACCCGTTCCGGATCACGATCGCCGACAACGCCAGCACCGACGGCACCTACGCGATCGCCCGCCGGCTGACCGGTCAGCTCCCCGGCGTGGCCGTCGCGCACCTGCCGCAGAAGGGTCGCGGCCGGGCGCTGAAGGCGGTCTGGTCCGGCTCCGACGCTCCGATCCTCGCCTATATGGACGTCGACCTGTCCACCGATCTGGCGGCGCTGTTGCCGCTGGTGGCGCCGCTGATCTCCGGCCACTCCGACCTGGCGATAGGCACCCGGCTGTCCCGCGCGTCCCGGGTGGTGCGCGGCGCGAAACGCGAGGTCATCTCCCGGTGCTACAACCTGATCCTGCGCGGCACGCTGCAAGCGGGCTTCTCCGACGCGCAGTGCGGGTTCAAGGCGATCCGGCGTGACGTGGCCGAGCGGCTGCTGCCGCTGGTGGAGGACACCGGCTGGTTCTTCGACACCGAGATGCTGGTGCTGGCCGAGCGGGCCGGGCTGCGGATCCACGAGGTGCCGGTCGACTGGGTGGACGATCCGGACAGCCGGGTCGACATCGTCGCCACCGCGGTCGCCGACCTGCGCGGGGTGGCGCGGCTGGCGCGTGGGTTGGCGACCGGCTCGCTACCGCTGGCCACTCTGCGCTCCGAGCTCGGCCGCAACGCTCCCGAGGTGGCCCCGGGCGTCGAGAGTGGACTGGTCCGGCAGCTGATCCGGTTCGGCGGCGTCGGGGTGGCCAGCACGCTGGCGTACCTGGTGCTGTACGTGCTGCTCCGGGGCGTGCTCGGCGCGTTCGCCGCGAACCTGCTCGCGCTGCTGGCCACCGCGATCGCGAACACCGCCGCGAACCGGCGGCTGACGTTCGGGGTGCGGGGCGCCGGTCGCCGGGGGCGGCAGCACTTCGAAGGGCTGCTCGTGTTCGGCCTGGGGCTGGTGCTCACCACCGGGGCGCTCTCGCTGCTGCACGCGCTGGTCAGCTCGCCGGGCAAGGGCGTCGAACTGGCGGTCCTGATCTGCGCGAACCTCGCCGCGACCGTGCTGCGCTTCCTCCTCTTCCGCGCGTGGGTGTTCCACCCGCGCCGTACGTCCCCGAAACAGGAACAGCGATGACCGCTCTGACCACACCTCCGCCCGCGATCGACGGCGAGGTACTCGACAGCGCGCCGGCGAAACCGGCCGGCCGGTTCTCCCGGCTCTACCGTGGCCGCGAGGAGGACCCGCGCTGGATCCGTCCCGCGCTGCTCGTGCTGCTCGCCGGCACCGCCGTGCTCTACCTCTGGGACCTCGGCTCGTCCGGCTGGGCGAACAGCTTCTACTCGGCGGCCGTCCAGGCGGGCACCGAGAGCTGGAAGGCGTTCTTCTTCGGCTCCTCGGACGCGTCGAACTTCATCACGGTCGACAAGACGCCCGCCGCGCTCTGGGTCATGGAGATCTCGGCCCGCATCTTCGGCGTCAACGCCTGGAGCATCCTGGTGCCGCAGGCGCTGGAAGGCGTTGCGTCGGTCGGTCTGCTGTACCTGGCGGTGCGGCGCTGGTCCGGGCCGGTCGCCGGCCTGATCGCCGGTGCGGTGCTGGCGCTGACGCCGATCGCCACGCTGATGTTCCGGTTCAACAACCCGGACGCGCTGCTCGTCCTGCTGCTGATCGGCGCCGTCTACGCGACGATGCGCGCGATCGAGCAGGCCGCGGTGCGGGCAGGCACCCGCTGGCTCGCGCTGGCCGGGCTGCTGATCGGCGTCGGCTTCCTGACGAAGATGCTGCAGGCGTTCCTGATCGTGCCGGTGCTCGGCCTGGTGTACCTGGTCGTGGCGCCGACGTCGGTGCGGCGGCGCCTCGTCCAGCTCGTGATCGCTCTCGGGGCCTTGATCGTGGGCGCCGGCTGGTGGGTGCTGATCGCGGAGCTGTGGCCCGCCGACAGCCGCCCGTACATCGGCGGCTCGCAGACCAACAGCGTCCTGGACCTGATGTTCGGCTACAACGGCCTGGGCCGGCTCAACGGCGACGAAGCCGGCAGCGTCACACCAGGTGGCGGTGGCGCCGGATCCTGGGGCGAGACCGGCTTGCTGCGACTGTTCAACGCGGAGTTCGGCACCCAGGCGAGCTGGCTGATCCCGGCCGCGCTGATCCTGCTGGTGGCCGTTCTGGGGTTCACGGCCCGTGCGCCCCGCACCGACCGGACCCGGGCGGCGATGCTGCTCTGGGGCGGCTGGCTGGTCGTCACCGGACTGGTCTTCAGCTACATGCAGGGCATCATCCACCCGTACTACACGGTGGCGCTCGCGCCGGCGATCGGTGCGGTGGTCGGCATCGGTGCGGTGTCGGTGTGGACGCTGCGCGGCGAGGACGCGGCCCGCGCGGTGCTGGCCGTCACCCTGGGCGCCACCGCGATCTGGGCGTTCGTGCTGCTCGGCCGCGCCGACTGGCAGCCGTGGCTGCGGTGGGTCGTCCTGGTCGGTGGGCTGGTCGTCGCGGTCGGGCTCGCGTTCACCCCGCGCCTGGCGCGGCGGGTGGCGGTCGGGATGGCCGCGCTCGCGCTCGCGCTCGGCGTCGCGGCTCCCGCCGCGTACGCCGTGCAGACCGCGTCCGAACCGCACTCCGGTGCGATCCCGAGTGCGGGCCCCAGCGGTGGTTTCGGCAATTTTGGCGGACGCCAGGGAGGCGGCCAATTCCGCGGCGGCCAGCAGGCGCCCGGCGGCCAGGCCCCAGGTGGCCAAGCGCCCGGCGGGCAGCAGGCGCCGGGCGGGCAGGCTCCAGGTGGGCAGGCTCCCGGCGGGCAGGCTCCAGGTGGGCAGGCTCCCGGCGGGCAAGCGCCCGGCGGGCAGCTGGGCAACGGCTCGCAGGGGAACGGGCCGCAGGGCGGGTTCTCGATGGGCGGTGGCAACCGCGGCGGCGGCAGCCTCCTCTCCGGCAGCACGCCGAGCGCCGAGCTCACCGCGCTGCTCGACAAGGACGCCGACCGCTACACCTGGGTCGCCGCGACCGTCGGCTCGAACGCGGCGTCCGGATACCAGCTGGCGACCGGCGACCCGGTGATGGCGATCGGCGGCTTCAACGGCACCGACCCGACGCCGACGCTGGCCGCGTTCCAGGCCTACGTCCGGGCGGGCACGATCCACTACTACATCGCCGGTAGCGGCATGGGCTTCGGCGGCTCCGGCGACACCGGGACGTCGAGCCAGATCGCCCAGTGGGTCGAGCAGAACTTCACCGCGACCACCGTCGACGGCGTCACCCTCTACGACCTGACGCAGTCCGGCTCGGGCACGACCGAGTCGTAACACCGCACCCCGAAGGGGGCCCGCAACCGCGGGTCTCCTTCGCGCTCCGACTACCTCGCCTCATGGTTGTGGCGGTTTCCGTGCCAGGACACTGAATCCGCCGCAACCACACTCCGCGCAACACGGAAACGGCCACATCCATCCGGTGAGGAGCGGCGCCCACCCCAGAGAACGCGCGGGCAAGCTCGGGCGCGCCGCTAGCGGATTTCGGACCCGCGGTCCCACCCAGCGAGACGCGTCCACTCACTGGAAACCGATCCCGCATTTTCGCCCTGGGTCCGATCTCAGCGGCTGAGCCGGGTTGCTCGCTCAGTGTGACGCGCTCTTCAGGGCCTCGGCGAGATCGGCGATCAGGTCGTCGCCCGCTTGGTAGCCGGGGAAGTACGCGCACACCCGGTCGCACTCCCCGTACCGCGCGACGATCTCGGCGGCGACCTGGTCCGGCGTGCCGCACACGGCCAGCGTGTCGACCATCTCGTCGGTGACCAGCTCGGCCATCCGGTCCCACTCCCCCCGCTTGGAGCGGACGTTCAGCTCGGGCTGCACGTCGCCCCAGCCCTCGACGTCCAGCACGGCCCGGTACGCGGGAGTCGAACCGTAGAACGCGAGCAGGCCACGCACCCCTCGCGCCGCCGCGAGTTCCTCGTCGGTGCGGCCCACCCCGACGATCACCTCGGCGGTGATCTCGATGTCGTCCCGCTTCCGCCCGGCCGCGGCCAGCCCGTCCCGGATCGCGGGCAGCGTCCGCTCGCTCATGTGCTTGCCGCTGTTGAACGGCATCACCAGCACACCGTCCGCGACTTCGGCCGCCATCCGGTTCATCCGCGGCCCGAGCGCACCGACCAGCACCTTCGGGACGCCGTACGGGTTGGGCCCCGGGTCGAACGTCGGCGTCATCAGCGTGTGCCGGGTGTACTCGCCGCGGAAGTCCAGGCGGGTGCGGTTCTGCCAGCTCTCGAGGATCGCCTTCGTCGCGCTCACCCACTCGCGCATGTGCTCCACCGGCCGCCCCCACTGAGCCCCGTACCGCTTCTCGACGTGCGCGCGAACCTGCGAGCCGAGCCCGAGCCGGAACCGCCCGCGCGACAGCAGGTGCAGGTCGTAGGCGGCGTGCGCCAGGTGCAGCGGGCTGCGCGGGAACGCGATCGCGACGTTCGTCATCAGGTCGAGCGAGCACACGGGCGCCGCCGCGACCAGGGGAAAGAACAGGTCGTGCGAGTTCTCGAACGTGAACACGCCGTCCACGCCCGCCCGTTCGAGTGCACGGGCGCGGTCCGCCGCGTCCACCACCGAATCGGACAGCATCACGTCGAGCGCGAGCGTCATCCGCAGTCACCCCTTCCGGAACTGTCACACCGTGGTGCGATGCTGCCGTTGTGAAGGTGGACTTCGATGCGGAACTCTGGATTTGGGACGCAAGACGTTCCGAAACCTGGACGTTCGTCAGCCTGCCCGGCGACCGCTCCGAGGAGATCCAGGAGCTGACGGCGGGCGCGCCGCGCGGCTTCGGCTCGGTGCGGGTGCGCGCGACGCTCGGCGGCAGCACGTGGACGACGTCGATCTTCCCCGACAGCAAACGTCAGGCGTACGTGTTGCCGATCAAGCGGGCGGTCCGCACCGCCGAGGGCATCGAGGCCGGCGACACCGCCTCGGTCACCGTCGAGATCCTGGATCTCTGACCCGCAGCGCACGCAGATACCGGCGGGTGATCAAGCGCTGGACGTAGCGGGACACCGGCGCGGCCAGGCGGGCGTACCAGGCGGCGGGCCGCACGAAGCCGCTGATCGTGAGCGTCACCGACCCGTCGGCGTGACGCTCGATCACGAACTGTTCCTCGCCCTGCTCGGGGTGCCCGCGGAGCGTCCCGTAGATCAGGACGGCCCGGTCGGCGTCCACCCGAACCTCGAGGATGCGCACCGGCGCGACCAGCAGCACCGGGCCCACCCGGAACCGCTGGACGAGCACCACGCCCGGTGCCGCCTCCGGCGCCGACGGCGTCACCCCCACCCCCGAGCGGCTGTGCATGCGCCACGCCAGCAGGTCGTCCACCGCGGTCGCGAAGTGGTCGGAGCCGCCGAGCGTCGCACGGTGCGCGAAGTGCTCGTACCCGGGCGGGCGTTCGCCGCGGGCTACCGCGCCGACCTCGGGATAGCTGAATGCCACCCGGTCATTCTCGCGCGGCGGCGACCGGCACCCGCTCGAACTGGCGCGTTCCGAGGACGACGGCGGCCAGGGCCAGCAGCGGCACCAGGCTGAGCCCGTCCACGGCCGCCCGGCTCATGCCACCGTCGTCCACCAGCAGCAACTCAGCCCCGACCCCACCGACCAGGTTCGAGCAGCCGTGCGCGAGGCACGTCACCCACACGCTGCCCGACCGGACGAACAGCCAACCCAGCAGGATCCCGATCAGCAGCGTGTGCACGGTCCAGGTGGCCAGCCCCAGCGGCAGGTTGTCGTAGTCCGCGTACCCGGTGAACGCGAGCGGCCAGTGCCAGACGCCCCAGATCAGGCCGGTGACCAGCACCGCGACGGTCGGGCGGGCGACGATCCGCTGCTGCAGGTAGCTGCGCCAGCCGAACTCCTCACCGAAGAAGATCGGCGGCACCACCAGCGCGATCAGCACGAACGGGGCAACCACCCCGAGCCCGGACGGCCGGTAGCCGGCGAAGAGCACCGCGAGCACCACGGTGACCGCCAGCACGCCGATCGGAGCCAGCCACGCCAGCACGTAATACCGCCACGCCGCGCGCCACCGCAGCCGTAACCGGGCGTCGGCGAACCCTTCTCTGGTCACGTACCGCCGCACGACGAACGCCGCGATCGCCGGGGCGAAGCCCCCCGGCAACTGGGCGAGCGGGTTGGTCAGTGAGACGCCGGTCGCCCACATCGTCAGGATCCAGCCCCAGAACAGTCCGAACGAGAGGATCAGGTACCACCGCACTCCACGCGTCGTCATGCGTCCCACCCCACCAGCGCGCGCGGCGACAATCACTCCACCTGACCGGAGTTCGCGGGTGGACCTAACCGTAGATTTGGGCCGTGACGCTCGTCGAGGAACTGCGGACGCTGCTCGGGCCGGACCGGCTGATCGAGGACGCCGACGTCCAGGCCTCCTATTCCCGTGACGAGGCCGAGTGGGCACCGTACGGGGCGCCGCTGCTGGTCGTGCGCCCCCGCACCAGCGCCGAGGTGCAGGAGGTCGTGCGGGCCTGCCTCCGCCACCGGGTGCCGCTGGTCCCCCGCGGCGCCGGTACCGGGCTGTCCGGCGGCGCCAACGCGCTGGACGGCTGCGTCGTCCTGTCCACCGAGCAGATGACCCGGATCGTCGAGATCGACGCGGTGGAACGGCTCGCGGTCGTGCAGCCCGGCGTCGTCAACGACGATCTGCGGACGGCGTGCGCCGCGCAGGGCCTCTGGTACCCGCCGGACCCGGCGAGCGCACCGTGGTCGACGATCGGCGGCAACGTCGCGACGAACGCCGGCGGGCTGTGCTGCGTCAAGTACGGCGTCACGCGTGACTACGTGCTCGCGCTGGAGGTCGTCACCGGCACCGGCGAACTGGTCCGGCTCGGCCGCCGCACCGCGAAGGGCGTCGCCGGATACGACCTGGCCGGACTGATCGTCGGATCCGAGGGGACGCTCGGCGTCGTCACCGAGGTCACCGTGCGGCTGCGCCCGGCACGCGCGCCCGAGCGGACCGTCGCCGGCCACTTCGCCTCGGTGGTCGCCGCCGGGGAGGCCGTCCGCGCGATCGGCGAGGCCGGGGTCATCCCGTCCGCGCTGGAGCTGGTCGACCGGCACTGCCTCGCCGCCGTCGACGCCTGGAAGAACATGGGGCTGTCGGTGGACGCGAACGTCGTCCTGCTCGGCCGCACCGACGCGCCCGGACTGGCCGGGGAGACCGAGGCCGCGACGATGCTGGCGTGCTTCGAGAACGCGGGCGCGACCTGGGCGGCGCAGTCGACCGACCAGCAGGAGGCCGACGCGCTGTTCGCCGCCCGCCGGCTCGCCTACCCGGCGCTCGAACGGCTGGGTCCGGTGCTCACCGAGGACGTGTGCGTCCCGAAGGCCGCGGTGCCGGAGATGCTGGCGCGCATCGAAACGGCCGCTGCGCGGCACGACGTCCACATCGCGAACGTCGCGCACGCGGGAGACGGGAACCTGCACCCGCTGATCCTCACGCCTGCCGGTGATGACGCGGCCCGCGTGCGGGCCCAATCCGCGTTCGAACAGATCATCGTGGACGCTCTGGAGCTGGGCGGCACGGTGACCGGTGAGCACGGCGTCGGGCTGCTGAAGCGGGGTGGCCTGGAACGCGAGCTGTCACCGGCCGTCCAGGCGATGCACCGCGCGGTCAAGCACGCCCTCGATCCGGCGGGCATCCTCAACCCCGGCAAGGTCTTCACCTAGCGAAACCGGTCCGCGGACGGCGGCGCGGGCCTAGCGTGTGGATCCATGGGCGTCAGCTCGGAGAGCGCGGCACTCGAGTGGAACTGGATCCTGCGCGGGCGCCCGTGGTGTGCGCACGAGGCGGGTGCTCTCCGGGCCAGCGACGGGGAGCACCTGATCTGCGTGGAGTGCGGCGCGCTCTGGTGGCATCACGGCTCGCCGCCCCCGCCGCGCGGCGAGGGAAACGAGCTGAGCGGCTGATGCAACACGACGCGTTCCTCGAGTGACATTACTGATGTGACGCATGTAAACACGGGGACCGCATCGCCGGCTCGGGTCGCGCGGAAGCGGGTCCGGTGAGCCGGTCCGACCCGACCTGGATGGTGCTCGGCCCGCTGCTGTGGTTCGCGGGACCGATTCTGGTGGGAATGCTCCTTTTTGGGCTGGTCACGGCCGTGAAGCGGTTCCGGCGCCGGTGAGTCCGGCGCTCAGCGGCTGCCGGTCGTCGTCCGGATCCAGTCGGCGGCGACGTCTACCCGGGCCGTGGTCTCCTCGACGAAGTGCGGGCAGTCCGGCCCGGTGCTCTCGGTGGACACCACCTCGGGGCCGCGGCGGGTCTCCCGGAAGTACGGCGCGCCGGAGTCGTACAGGCACGCGCTGGTGCTCGGCGACGGCGCCTTGCCGGTGACGCCGATCGTCGTCTCGGCCACGCTCGCGACCGTCACCAGGCCGGTTTGCAGCTGTTCGGCCGGTTCGGTGGACAGGCCGTCCAGCGCACCCCAGCCGGTCAGCCGCAGCACCTCACCGGCCCGCGGCGCCACCCGGGCCACCCGCACCGGCTTCACCCGCCCGACCGGCTTCTCCAGGCGCGCCAGCGCGATGTCGTTGACCGGCGACTGCACCACCTCGACGACGGCGACGTCGACCCCGCCGGGCCCGTCCGCCTGGACGCGGCCCAGCGTGGCGGTGGTGGGGTACGGCACCGGGCCGCTGACCAGGTTCCCGTCGACGTCGTGGAAGCAGTGCCCGGCGGTGAGCACCCACTGCGCCGCGACGAGCGCACCCGAGCAGGCGCTGTTCCGGGTGCTGCCGTCCGGGTTCGGGATCCCGGTCATCGTCAGCTTCGTCGAGAACCCGTACTTGCCCTCCTCGACCGGCAAGCCGTTGGCGACGGCCTGAGCGGGCGACGGCCCACCGAGCAGAACGGCACCGACGGTGACGGCGGACAGAGCCAGAACGGACAGCGCGCGCATACGGGCCTCTCGTCGGGGACAGCCGTGCTCCTTCCTACTCGGGCCCGTCGCCACCCGCTCGGTTATGGACAGATTTGCGTCAGACGGTTGGCACGATCATCGGCGTACCGGTCACCGGGTTCGGGATCACCAGGCTCGGCAGCCCGAAGACGTCGTCCATCAGCGCGGCGTCCACGACGTCGGACGGGGCGCCCTGCGCGACGATCCGGCCGTCCTTCATCGCCACCAGGTGATCGGCGAACCGGCAGGCCTGGTTGACGTCGTGCAGCACCGCGACGATCGTCCGGCCGGCGTCGCGGAGCCGCGCGAACAACGACAGCAGCTCGTACTGGTGAGTGATGTCGAGGAACGTGGTCGGCTCGTCCAGCAGCAGGTACCGGGTCTGCTGGGCCAGCACCATCGCGACCCAGACCCGCTGGCGCTGTCCGCCGGAGAGCTGGTCGACCTGGCGGTCGGCCAGCTCGGTGACACCGGCGTCGGCGAGCGCGGCGCCGACCGCCTCGGTGTCGGCCGCCGACGCGGTGCCGAGCAGCGACTGGTGCGGGTACCGGCCGCGGGCGACCAGCCGCCGCACGGTGATGCCCTCGGGGGCGATCAGCGTCTGCGGCAGGAACCCGATCTGCCGGGCGAACGCCCGCGGCCGCAGCGACGCGACCGGGACGTCGTCCAGAAGGACCTGTCCGGACACCGGGGGCAGCAGCCGCACCAGCGCTTTGAGTAGCGTCGACTTGCCGCAGGCGTTCGGGCCGACGATCGCGGTGAACGCGCCGTCGGGGACGGCCAGCGTGATGTCCCGCGACACCACCCGCTCGCCGTAGGCGAGCGTGAGGTCTTTTCCGATAAGTTTCACCGGCGGCGCACCTCCACGATCAGCAGCCAGATCAAGTAGCACCCCCCGAGTGCGGTGGTGACGACACCCACGGGCAGCGCGGTGGGGGCCAAGAGCACCTGCGCGGTCAGGTCGGCGGCGAGCAGCAGCACGGCACCGGTGAGCGCCGCCGGCAGCAACGGCACGCCGGCCTCCCGGGCGAGCCGCCGCCCGATCTGCGGGGCGGCCAGCGCGATGAACACGATCGGCCCGGCCACCGCGGTCACGGTCGCCGTGCAGCCGACGCCGACCGCGACCATCAGCAGGCGCAACCGGTCCAGCGGCACCCCGGAGGTCACCGCGACCTCGTCGCCGAGCGCGGCCTGATGGACGGTGTGCGCCATCCCGACCAGCACCAGCACCAGCGCGCCGAGCACCGCCAGCGGCACCACCAACTCGTCCCAGTCGACGCCGTTGAGCGAACCGGCGCTCCACCCGGTGGCCGCGATCGCGACGTCCAGCTCGGCCCGGAGCACGATCCACGAGTTCACCGCGGTGAGCATCGCGTTGACCGCGATCCCGACGACGACCAGCCGGAGGCCGCTCAAGCCGGTGCGCCCCGAGGAGAGCACGTAGACCGCCGCCGCCGCGGCCAGCCCACCGAGCACCGAGCTGGCCTGCAACGCGCCCGCGGACCCGCCGAGCAGCGTGATCGCGACCAGCGCCCCGGTGTAGGCGCCGGTGTCGAGCCCGATGACGTCCGGGCTGCCGAGCGCGTTGCGGGTCAGGTTCTGGAACAGCGCACCGGCCAGGCCGAGCGCCGCGCCGAAGGCGAGCGCGGCGGTCACCCGGGGCAGCCGCCAGTTGAGGATGACGAACTCCTCGTCGCCGCGCCCGACCAGCGCGGCCAGCACGTCCGGCGGCGCGGACCAGGCGCTGCCGTAGTGCAGCGCGACGAACGCGAGGAGCACGATCGTGAGCAGCATCGAGAGCCGGAACTTCACAGCCCGGCCCCCTCGTACTTCCGTACCGCCCAGATCAGCACCGGCCCGC
This sequence comes from Cryptosporangium aurantiacum, assembly GCF_900143005.1. Taxonomy (NCBI): domain Bacteria; kingdom Bacillati; phylum Actinomycetota; class Actinomycetes; order Cryptosporangiales; family Cryptosporangiaceae; genus Cryptosporangium; species Cryptosporangium aurantiacum. Next base: position 50,266 of record NZ_FRCS01000024.1, on the reverse strand, counting down.
CCAGGAACGCGGTCACCACGGCGACCGGCACCTCGCCGGTCGGCAGCAGCACCCGCGACCCGATGTCGGCGACGACGAGCAGCACCGCGCCCACCACCATCGAGTGCACGATCAGCCACGGCACCGAATCGGCGGCGATCCGGCGCGCCAGGTGCGGCACGATCAGCCCCGCGAACGCGATCGGGCCCGCCACCGCCGTCGCCGCGCCGGCCAGCAGCGTGACCAGCACCAGCACGATCAGCCGGGTGCGCGCCACCGACGCGCCGAGCCCCCGGGCGACGTCGTCGCCGAGCACCAGCGCCGACAGCGGCCGGGACACCAGCAGCGCACCGGCCAGCGACAGCACCACGACCGTCACCGGGACGGCCATCGGGATCCGCTCGCTGCCGGCCAGCGCGCCCACCGACCAGAACCGGTACTGGTCGAACACGTCCGGGAAACTCAGCCGCAGCCCCAGCGAGATGCCCATCAGGACCGCGGTCAGCGCGACGCCGGCCAGCACGAGCCGCAGCGGTGAGGTCCGGCCCACCGCGTAGACGACGACCGACGCCGCCGCGCAGCCCACGACCGCCAGCCCGAGCTGCCCGAGCTGGGTCCCGGCGACCCCCGCCAGCGCACCGACGTTGATCGCGAACCCGGCTCCGGCCGTGATGCCGAGCAGTCCCGGCTCGGACAGCGGGTTGCGGCTGAGCGTCTGGATCAGCGCGCCCGACACCCCCAGCGCGGCACCGACACACACGCCGAACACCGTCCGGGGCAGCCGGAGGTCACGAACCACGACGTGGTCGTCGGTGCCCGCGTAGTCGAACAGCGCCCGCCAGACTTCGGCGGGCGCCACCGACCGGGCACCGATCGCGATCCCGGCCACCACGGCCACGAGCAGAACGACGAGCGCTAGCCCCAGGACGACCAGCTGGTCAATCGTCGCTGTGCGCCGCAACGCCGCGCTTCCAGTATCCGGTGACCAGGTTGTCGAACCGCCCGCGCGTCCAGGTGCGTACCGGCTTGAGTGCGGTGGCCTCCCCCGCCGCGAACACGAACGTGCCCTCCGGCAGCGGCAGCCCGCGCACAGCGTCCGGCTCGTCGTAGGTGACGGTCACCCGTTCGCGCTCGGCCAGCGGGTACGCACGTTCGTCGTCGAAGACCACGACGTGCGCGGAGACGTCCGCGGGGGACTCGTCCAGCCAGCGGGCGAGCGCCGGGAGTGCGGTGGCGTCCACGACGAAAGCGTAGTGGCCGTACGTCTGGGCGAACGCCATGGCACCGGGTGGCCCGGCGATCGTCACCTCCTCGCCGACCGTGGCGTTCCGGACCCAGGTCGACGCCAGCCCGCCCTCGTGCAGCACGAAGTCCAGATCAAGCTCGGACGTGACCGGGTCGTACCGCCGGATCGTGTACTTACGGGTCGGCGGGAACGGGTCCGGCCAGTCGAGCATGTCGTCGGCGTTGGGCACCGGGTCGCGCCGGGTGCCGTCCGGGTCCGGGAACACGATCCGCACGTGGTCGTCGGCCTGGTAGGTGTGCAGGCCGTTCAGGCCGTCGCCGCCGAACGTCACCCGGGTCATGGCCGGGGTGACCGACGTGATCGCGGTGATCGTCGCCCGGCGGACGCCGATCGGGTACGGGACGCGGGTCACGCCGCTGCCCGCCCGGTGGTGGGCGGCGACCTTCGGACCGGGGTCGGTCCTCACTTCGCGAGTCATTTGGCCAGCAGCGGCGCGAGGGCCTGGTCGATCGCGTCGAGCGTCTTCGTCCCGGCGGGGTAGGTGGCCGCCTCGGTGTAGCGGATCGCGAACACCTTGCCCGCCTTGACCGCCTTCAGGTTCTTCCAGAGCGGCGAGTCGAGCACGGCCTGCACGGAGTCCGACGGTGTGCCGTCCGGCTGCACGGTGTAGGTGATCGCGTCGGCCTCGCCGAGGCTCGCGGAGAGTTCCTCCATCGACGGGTACTCGGAGACGGCCTTGCTGCCCTCACCCGGCTCCTTGACCTGGCCGTAGTAGGTCACGCCGACGTCCTGGGCGATGTTCGTGCCCCACGACTTCGCGAACTCCCGATGGAACTGACCCTTCGAGATGTCGCCGTAACCACCCACATGGCCGAACTTCAATCCCTGCAGCGCTTTTGCATATTTGTTTTTCAGCAAAAGCGCTTTTTCTTCGTATGTCTTTTTCTCGGCTTCAAAACCCTCCGAAGCCCCCGCCGCATCCGCCTGCTTCTGCGAAAGCACCCGCCACGCGTCCGGCACCGTCGGGCCGATCGCGACGACCGGCGCGATGCCCTTCAGCCGCTCGAGGTCGATGTCGGCGAGCACCGGCTTGGGGACGCCGATCACGATCAGGTCGGGCTTGGCGGCGGCGATCGCCTCGTAGTTCGTCTCGGCCGCGGTCTCGCCCGCCACCTTCGTCAGCTTGTTGTAGGTGGCGAGGTCCTCGGGCGTCATCAGCGGGATGCCGCGCTTCCAGGACGAGATGCCGACCAGCTCGGCGTCCGCCTCGATCAGCGCGGGCACCGCGTAGCCGGTGGCGACGACACGCTGCGGGTCGGTCGGGATCTCCACCGTGCCGTTGTCGGCGGTGAAGCTGCGGGTGGTGGCTTCCGCCGTGGACGAGTCGTCGTTGCTGCCGCAGCCGGCCACGAGGGCCAGGGCGAGCACGGCGGCGCCGAAGTAACGCAAACGCATGAGAGTCCTTGGACGTGCTGATGAGAGGCTTACGAAGAGGTGAGGCTACCCTTACTTGTGTCGTCGTTCATGTCGCTGAGAGGTCATCCCGTGTCGCGCAGAGGACAGGTGGGCGGCGACGTCGTCGACCCGGCCGTCTGCGACGAGTTCGGGTACGGGCTCGGCAAGCCGTACGGGATCCTCGTGCTGCGGTACCGGTCGTCGTCCGCGCTCGGTTTCGGCGAGGGACGCGAGGACCTGCTGCACCAGTTCTACTGGTCACCGTCCGGGATGCTGGCCGCACGGTACGGGGTCTCGACGGTGTTCGTGGGGCCCGGCGAGGCGTTCTGGGCGCAGCGGGCGATGACCCACGAGGTCCGGGCCGGGGCGCGCCAGACCGTGTACCGGGTGTGCCTGCGGGAGATCCCGGCCGGGCTGGTGGGGTTCCGGGTCGGCATGGCCGCGTTCGCTCCGGGGGCGGCGGCGCTGCTGGAGAGCATCGCCCGCTCGGACTGCCCGCCCGAGGAAGGGCTGGCTGCCCGGCCGGCGATCATGGGCGGGCTGTCGCCGGTGTCGGCGGGGGTCGGGGGCGCCGGGGCCGGCGGGGGTTACGCGCTGGCGGTGGCGCGTGCGCTGACCCGTGACCCGGCCGACCCGACGACGCTCGAGGAGTGGGCAGGGCGGCTGCACATCAGCCCGAAGACGCTGCAGCGGGACTTCCAGCGCGAGTACGGGACGTCGTACTCACGGTGGCGGACCGAGCTGCGGCTCCAGGCGTCCACCGTGTTGTTACGTTCGTACTCCGTGGGCGAGGTGGCGCGGCGGGTGGGGTACGCGAGCACGTCGGCGTTCGTAGCCGCGTTCGGGCGCGCGTTCGGCGTGACCCCGGGCGGCGGCCGCCTGCGCGGGTGACGCGGGGCGCCTGCCCGGGTGGATGGGCCGATCCACCATCCACGACGCGCGCCCCGGTGAAGCCCGACGGTCGCTCCCGGCATGCCTGCTCGATGAGTGCGAGGACCCGCTCCGGATCCTCGCGCACCTCCCGCGGAGTGAAGTGCAGCGTCAGGACGCTGTGCGCCGCCAGCACGTTGTGGCGTTGCAGCGTGCGCTGCCACCCCTCGATGCTCGCGTGGAACTCCCGCGAGTCGGACTCCAGCGCGATACCGACGTCGTGAATCCAACCGTCCGGACAAGGCAGCGGCGTTCCGTCCGCTGCGCCCACACTACGGCGCCGCCCTGGGGATTTCCGGCGGGCCTGTGGACGGGCGTCAGCGCGGACGTTTGGGGGTGACGCCGGGGAGGGGCTCGTCCCAGTACGCGGACTGGCTGTAGAAGATGTCCTTCACGGTCGGCAGCGCACTCGACTCCGGCCAGGTGTCGGGCTTCCAGAGCCCCCCGCGCGTCGAGGACTGCCCGCAGTGCAGGAACAGCTCCTCCACCTCCACGACCGTCCCCAGCGGCGGCGCCTTCTCCCCCGGTAACGACTCCAGGAACGGCGCGTCCCGGACGATCGTCGCCCGCCCGTTGATCCGCACGGTCTCCCGCATGCCGGGCACCAGGAACAGCAGCCCGATGTTGGGCCGCTCCAGGATGTTCTGGAAGCTGTCGATCCGCCGGTTGCCCGGCCGGTCAGCGAACGCGAGATGCCGCTCGTCGAGCACGAGGACGCCGCCCGGCTGCTCACCGCGCGGCGACACGTCCACCCGCCCGTCCGCGCCGACGGTGGCGAGCAGGAAATACGTGGAGAACGCGAGGAACTGCGCGGTCTCCTCGTCGATCACCGAGATGACCTTGTCGCGCACGTGCGGATGCGGATCCTCGATGAACTCGCGCAACTCGTCCACGCTGGTCACCCGCTGACCGACGGACACCGGTAACTCCACGGTCATCGACATCCTCCAGCACGCGATTAGGCACCCCTAACCTAACCTGCCCCCTCGTGCGGTGGTGCGGGAGGATGAGGTGTGCGCGCGGAACGTCTGGTGGCCCTGCTGTTCATCCTGCAGCGACGCTCCGCCGCGACCGTGCCCGAGCTGGCCGAGGCCGTGGGGGTCTCCGAGCGGACGCTGCACCGCGACCTCGCCGCGCTGCGTGAGGCCGGCGTCCCGATCTGGACCGAGACCGGACGCCACGGCGGCGTCCGGCTGGTCGAGGGCTGGCGCTCGCGCCTGGACGGCCTCACCTCACGCGAGGCCGTCGCGCTGTTCGCGATGGGTGCGCCGCGGGCGCTGGCCGAGCTGGGGCTGGGCACCGCGGTCTCGGCCGCGCACGCCAAGGTCGCGGCCACGCTGCCGCCCGCGCTGCGCGATCAGGCCCAGCTGGTCGCGCAGCGGTTCCACCTGGACGCCCCGGACTGGTTCCGCAGCGAGGAGGACACCGCGCAGCTGGCCACCGTGGCCAGGGCCGTCTGGAACTCCCACCGCACCCGGCTGGGCTACCGCCGTGATCGCACCACCGTCGAGCGCACGGTCGACCCGCTCGGCCTCGTCCTCAAGGCCGGTATCTGGTACCTGGTGGCGGGTGTCGACGGCACGGTCCGCACGTACCGGGTCGGCCGGATCGTCGCCGCCGAGGAACTCGACGAGGCGTTCGAGCGACCGGAGGACTTCGACCTCGCCGACTGGTGGGAGCAGTCGTCGGTGCAGTTCGAACGCTCGCTGCAGCGCGTCGACGTGCGGATCCGGCTGAGCACCCGGGGCTACCGCACGCTACCCCGCATGTTCGACGCCGACGTCGCGCGAGCGGCGCTGGCCACCGCGGGGCCACCCGACGCCGAGGGCAGGCGCGAGCTCACGATCGGCCTGGAGAGCCCGGAGATCGCCGCCGGACAGCTGCTGGCCCTCGGCGTCGAGGTGGAGATCCTGGAGCCACCCGCCGCGCGGGCCGCGTTCGCGGAAGCCGCCCGGCGGATGGCGCAGACGCACGCGCTCGAGCGCGCGCCCGCGCCACCGGCCGCCGAGCGGCAGCCGGCGGAACCGAGCCCGGCGGAACCGAGCCCCGCTCAGCGGTAGCCGGTGGTGTCGGCGGGCTTACCGGCGCGCTCGACCTCCATCATGTAGCGCCACCCGTCCGGGCGGCTGCCGTCGAGGTCGTCGATGCGGTACCGGCGGGCCAGCGAACCGCTGTCCAGCGTCTTCCCGCTGAACTCCGCGCGCTCCGGGTCCGCCGCCAGCGCGGCGACCGTGCGGGCGACGAACGTCGGGGTCTCGGAGATCGCGAAGTGTGGCTGCGCGGCCACCGCGTCCCGCCAGTTCTCCTCGCGGACGCCGAACGCCTGGAGCATCGCCTCGGACCGCAGCCACCCCGGCGTGAGCGCGACCGCAGTGACGCCGTGCTCGGCCAGCTCGGCCGCTTCCGCGCGGGCCAGCGAGTGCGCCGCGGTCTTGGCCACGTAGTACCCCAGTGCGGTGCCGTTGCGGTACTCGGCGTTGTACTCCTCGGTGCCGTCGGTCATCTCGATCACCAGTCCCGCGGGCGCCTCGAGCACCAGCGGCAGCAGGAAGTGGGAGGTGATCACGTGCGCGTCGATGCCCAGGTGCACCATGCGCAAGCTCGCGTCCAGGTCGTGTTCCCAGACCGGCTTGCCCCACTGAATGTGGTGGTCGCCGCCCCAGACGCCGTCCACCAGGACGTCGATCCTGCCGTGCTCGGCGCCCACCCGCTCGGCGAGCGTCCGCACCTCGTCGGGGTTCAGGTGGTCGACGCGCACGGCGGTTCCGGAGCCACCGGCGGCTTCGACCAGCTCCATGGTCTCCTCGATCGTCTCCGGCCGGTCCACCTCCGAGCGTCCGGCCTTCGACGAACGGCCGGTCACATAGACGTAGGCGCCCGCCCGGCCCAGCTCGACCGCGATGGCCCGGCTGGCGCCGCGCGTCCCGCCGGCGACGAGAGCGATTTTTCCGGTGAGGTCAACAGTCATGAGAGCAGCGTCGCGCCGAACCCTGCCAACCAGTGACAAGGTTTCGATCAGCGCGTCGGCAACGACACCAGCGCGTGCATCCCGGTGCGGACGAGAACCGTGCGCACGAAGTCCGGCAGGCCGCTGATCACCACCGGGCGGTCCACCCGGCGGCCCAGCGTGGCGAGGAACTTCAGGCCGGCCGAGCCGAAGAACGTCACGGCGGTGAGGTCCAGGACGATCCGGTCGTCGGGCGCCGCGACCTCGACCACCTGTTCCAACAGGTCGGCCTGCGCCGGATCGACGGCGCCCCGCACCCAGACGAGCAACAGCTGGTCAGACCGCACCCACTGCACGGGGCCGGTGACGGCCGCGGCGCTCACATCGTCCACGTGCTGCTCCTGGTCCCGCCGGGGCCCACACAGGCCCGCTCTGAACGGGCCGACTGTTTGACCACGCGCGTAGGAGCGCTTCGGGGCGCCCGCTTCGCGCTGATTCTCGCCCACCCCCCGGCATCCGGCACCTCGGGAAGCACGTTTCACGAAGTCGGAGGGGATATGTGCCGATTGTTCCGGCGGGTTGTGTTCGGTCGGCGGAGGGAGCGGCATGACGCGTTCCGTAGCCGGGTGCGCCCTGTTCGCCTGCGCGCTGGTCAGCCTCCACGTGTGGACCGACCGGACGGCGCTGCTCTACAGCATCTTCCTCGCGCTGATCACGGGCGGTGGTGCGGTCCTGCACGGCCGGGCCGCGTGGCATTCGACCGGACGGGCACGCCGGGTCTGGACGACGGCCAGCATCGGCCTCGCCTGCTGGGCGGCCGCGGAGATCTCGGTCGGCTTCACCACGGTGGCCACCGGCCACACCGCGTCACCGACCGTGCTGACCGCCCTGCTCAACTTCGGCGCGCTGATCTGCGCGGTGGCGGCGATGCTCCAGATCCCCGGCGCGCCCCGGGACGGGTTCGGGCGGCTCCGGATGCTGCTGGACGGGATCGTCTCGGCATCCGCGCTGACCGGCGTCGTCTGGATGCTGATCCTCGAACCGCTGGTGCGCGCCGAGGACGCCGACCCGCCGTCGATCCCGATGGCGTACCCCCTGGCCGCCACCGTCGTCCTCGCGGTCGGCATGGTCCTACTGGCCGGCCAGCCGATCCGGCGGCGGACCGCGATGACCTGGGTGACCGCGGGCGTGGTCGTGCTGACGCTCAGCCTGCTGACGGTGGTCGTCGCCGCCCTCGCCCGCGAGAGCTGGGTCCGCCCGTGGGCGCTGGACGGGTTCCTGGTGGCCGCCGCGTTGCTGGCGCTCTCCGCCCGCGCACCCCTGCCGGACGAGCAGGAACGAATCTGGCAGCCGGTCGGCGCCGGGCTGCTGCTGCCGTACGTCCCCGTCGGCGGGCTCTTCCTGGTCGCCGCCGGGCACACGCTCGCGGGCCGCACGCTGGACCCGCCCGCGACCGCGTCGGCGCTGATCATGACCGCCGCGGTGCTGGCCAGGCAGATGGTCGCGCTGCGGGCCAACGCCCGGCTGACCGAGGACCTCGCCGCGCAACGCGCCCAGCTGGTGTTCGAGGCGACCCACGACACGCTCACCGGCCTGCCGAACCGGGCGCGGCTGCAGACCGCGCTCGCCGAGCTCGCCGCCGCCGAGGACGAACGGGAGAGCCCGGCGACGCTGCTGATGATCGACCTGGACGGGTTCAAGTCGGTCAACGACACGCTCGGCCACGCCGCCGGTGACCAGCTGCTGGTCGTCATCGCCGACCGGATCCGGCGCGCGATCGCCCCGCACGGCGACAACGCGACGCCGGTGCGGCTCGGCGGCGACGAGTTCGCGGTGCTGCTGCACAGCGGCGGCGCGCCGGTCGCGGTGGAGCTCGCGCAGGACCTCGTCCTCGGGATCGGCACCCCGATGTCGCTGGACGGCCACCCGGCCACGGTCGGCGCCAGCATCGGCATCGCCGCGCATGGCCGCGCGGAACGCATGCTGCACGACGCCGATGTCGCGCTCTACGAGGCGAAAGCCCGCGGCAAGGGCCACTACCGGCTGTTCGACGAACGGCTCTCGGCCGCCGTGGCCGCGCGGCAGAGCCTGGAAGCCGAACTCGGCGGAGCGCTCGGCGGCGGGCAGCTCGCGCTCGAGTACCAGCCGATGGTCGACCTGATGACCGGCGAGGCCCACCGCTGCGAGGCTCTGCTCCGCTGGAACCACCCCACCCGCGGCCGGCTGGCCCCGGACGCGTTCCTCACCGCCGCCCAGCACGTCGGGTTGCTGCCCGCGCTGGACCGCTGGGTGCTCGGCACCGCTGCCGCGCAGGTGGCGGTGTGGCGGCGGACCGACCCCGACTACGCGGTCAGCGTCAACGCGTCCGCCGCGTACCTCGCGTCCGGAACCCTGCCGCGGGACATGCGGCGCGTGCTGGAGACCCACGGCCTGCCGGGTAGCGCGCTGACCGTCGAGGTCACCGAGAGCTCGCTGATCGCCAACCTGGAGGCCGCCGCCGGGCTGCTGCGGGAGCTGCGCGAGCTGGGCGTGCGGGTGGCGCTGGACGACTTCGGCGTCGGCTACTCGTCGCTGACCTACCTGCGGCAGCTGCCGGTCGACGTCGTCAAACTCGACCGGTCGTTCACCCGGGAGCTGGGCACCGGTCCGGACGCGGTCATCCTCGTCGACGGGGTCCTCGACCTCGCGTACCGGCTCGGGCTGGAGACCGTCGCGGAGGGCGTCGAGACCGACGAGCAGGCCTCCCAGCTGCGGGCGCTGGGCTGCCGCAACGCGCAGGGCTTCCGATTCGGCCCGCCGCGGCCACCCGACGACGGCCGCCCGCCGACCGCGGAGAACGGCGTCCCGCCGGAGATGACGTTCTCCGGGCCACTCGGCGCGGTCACCCCGGTCAGCCCGGCGGACCGCCGATCGGAAGCCGCACGGTAACCGTGGTGCCCGGGTGGTGACCGTGGGCCACCGCCAGCGAACCACCGTGAGCGCGGACGATCGCGCGCGAACGGCTCAGCCCCAGCGGCGCCTCCGGAGTGCGGTGGTGCGTCCACGGGCGGACGTCGGGGTCGATCACGGTCAGCTCGGCCACTCCCGGCTCGTCCCGGAGCCGCACGTACACCTCACCGCCGAGGCTGCGCGCGACCGCGTCGCCGATAACGGCGTCGACGAGCGACCGCAGCCGCCTGGCGTCCCCACGCACGGGCAGGTGCTCCGGTAGGCCGACGTGCAGCACCGTGCCGGAGGCCCGCGCCTGGGTGCGGAGCGCGCCCACCGCGCCGGAGACGACCTCGACCAGGTCGATCCCGTCGAGGTCCAGCCCGCCGGGGCCGTCCTCGAGCGCGGCGACGTCGAGCAGGTCCTCGGTGAGCGCACGGACGGCGGCCGCGTCGCGGCCGAGGGCCCGTAGCACTGCGGCGTGCGCGGTCCGGAAACCGTCCTCGGCGGCCAGCGCTTCGCTATTGCGGACGATAGACGCGAGCGGCGCCCGCAGTTGCTGCCCCACCAGCGCGCGGACGTCGTGGCGGACGCGGCTGAGTTCGAGGGCCAGATCGTCGGCGCGGCGGCGGGCCAGGAAGTGCCCGACCTGGTTGGCGATGCTGCCGAGGTCCTGCACCAGCCGCTCACCGTCGTACTCCCGGTGGTCGGCGACGCAGGTCAGGACGCCGAGCACGGACCGTCCGTCGCGCACCGGCACCGCCACCACCGCGCGGACGCCGAGCGTGGCGCCGACCCGCGCCCGCTTCGCGAAGTCGCTGGTCGGCACCTGATCGTCGGAGAGGATGTCGGGGATCCACAGTGGCTCGCCGGTCGCCCAGACGGTGCCGCCCACACCCCAGCCGCGGCTGATCGTCAGCGGGGTCACGGTCTCCAGCGTCCGGCCCGGCGCGTCCCAGTGACCGACCAGCCGGAGCACATCGGCGACCTCGTCGACGAGCCAGAGCTGGGCGTGCGGCCAGCCGAGTGCGCCGGCCACCGCGCGCGCGAGCGACTGCCCCACCTCCGCGACAGTGGTCGCCTCGGCCAGCGCGCGGGCAACCAGCAGTTCGCAGGTGCGGAACCGGTCGGCGCGCTGCCGGCCGGTGGTGTCCCGGAACGCCGTGACCGCGCCGAAGCACCGGTCGTCGGCGTCCCGGATCGGACGGGCGTTCACCTCGGCGTGGCGCGGTGGCCCCTCGGGCACCGTGATCCGGACCTCGGCGCCCTCCACGGTCTCACCGCGCAGCGCCCGCTCCACCGGATGCTCGGCAGCGGTCAGCACGGTGCCGTCCGGCCGGGCCAGGCTGTCCCGCACCAGCCGGCCCACGACCGCGAGGTCGGTGGGGCCCGCGTCGTCGGCCGGCAGCTGGTAGAGCGCGCGCAGCGCCCGGTTCGCGAGGACGAGCCGGCCGTCCTCGCCGAACGCGGCGACGCCTACCTGCAAGCTGTCGAACAGCGCGGGCGCGAACCCGTCGGCGGCGGTGCACCCCGGCACGTCGCACTCACCGCGGACGGGGTCCGTTGCCATGCGCGCCTTCCGGTCGGGGCGAGACGGCCGCTCCCGGCTCTCGTTCGCCGGATGCCCGCAATTCGGTCAGAGTAGCTGCGAGCATACGACTCCGGCAGGAGCGACACGTCCCCGACGGGCATTCCCGGCATAACGGGATTACTTCTTCTTCTTGCCCTTCGCCTTCTCGGCGACGGTGGTCTCCGGGTGCCGCTTGGCGGTCGAGTCCTTGACGAACCGGCCGGTGATCGCGCTGCGCTTCTGACCGTTGCCCTTCTTCGTCGACGCCTTCTCGGCAACCGTCGTCCGCGGCGCCTTCTTCACGGTCTTCTTGTCGACGTACTCACCGGTGACCGCGCTGCGGCCTTTCTTCTTGTCGGTGGCGTTCTTGGCCATCGCAGTCTCCTTCGGTCGTGATGCGACACCGGAGGGCTACCCGGTGCGGCCACGCGTTACCCGTTCGACTTTTGACGTCTACTGTGGTTCGTTGACGGCCGCCCCGTGCTCGGACACGATCCCCCGATGACGGACGTGCGCATCAGGCCGCTGGCGGACCACGACATCGACGCGGTGGTCGAGTTCTCGCTCCGGGCCTGGGAACCGGTCTTCGCCTCGTTCCGGAGCGTGCTCGGACCCACCGTCTTCGCGCGCACCTGGCCCGACTGGCGCAGCGCCCAGGCCGAGGCCGTCGCCGAGGCGTGCCGATCGCCGCACGCCTGGGTGGCCGACCTCGACGGGGCGCCGGTCGGGTTCGTCACGCTGGTGTTCCACGGTCCCGGCCCGAGCGAGCCGAACGCCGGGGAGCTCGAGATGGTCGCGGTGGACCCGGCCCAGCAGCGGCGGGGCATCGGCGCCGCGCTGGTGGAGTTCGGGGTCGAGCGCCTGCGGGAGGCGGGTGTGCCGCTCGCGATCATCGCGACCGGCGGCGATCCCGGCCACGCGCCGGCCCGGCGGGTCTACGAACGGGCGGGGTTTATCGGCTTTCCGCAGATGCGGTACTACCGGGCCCTCTGACCCGAGCCCGCCGTCACCCGGGCCGCACGGGCCGTGATCGCGTCGAGGACCTGGCGGGCGGCCGGGTTCGGCTCGTGACGTCCCGCACGGTGCAGGACGCCGATCCGCCGCGCCCCCAGCGCCGAAGCCTCCAGCACCCGCACCCCGGCCGGGAGCTCCGCCGGCACCGCCAGACCGGGCACCACCGCCGCCGCGAGCCCCGCCGACACCAGCGCCAGCGCGGCCGGGAACTCCAGGCACTCGTGCTCTCGCCGCAGCACGACGTCGTACCGCGCGGCGAGCCGGTCCAGCGCCACCCGCGCCGCCGAACCCGGCGATCCGCTCACCCACGGCCGCGTCAGCGCACCCTCCACTCCGGAACCCCAGTCCGGCGGCGTCACGACGCGGAACCCGTCGTCCAGCAGCCACGTGCCACCGAGGCCCGGCGGGCGGGCGTCCGGATAGGTCTCGGTGATCACCAGGTCGACGCCGCCCGCCCGCAACGCGGCCAGCGCGGGCTCCGGGTCGAACTCACGGACCGACACCCGGACGTGCGGTGACCCGGCGTGCACGGCGGCCGCCGCCGGGCCCACCAGGTGCTCCATCGCGGTCGGGAACGCCGCGACCACCACCCGGCCGGTCACCTGCCCGGTCAGCTCCGCGAGATCACGCTCGGCCTCGGCCAGCACCACCGCGACCCGGCCCGCGTGCTCGGCCAGCAGCCGGCCCGCCGGGGTCAGCCCCACCGCACGGCGCCCGTCGGCCCGGGACCGGTCCAGCAGCGTCACCCCGGTCTCCGCCTCGAGCCGCGCGAGGTGCTGGGAGACCGCCGACGGCGTCAGGTGCAACACCTTCGCCGCGGCGAGGACGCCACCCGCGTCGGCGACCGCCCGAAGGGCCGCGAGGCGCCGCGGATCGAGGTGCATTCAGTCACGCTACATGTCGGATGCAGAGATCGTCGCTACCACTTAACTGCGCAGGCAGGGCACGATGACGCCATGACCTTGATCGACTTGAGCCACGTGATCACCGCCGGGATGACCACCTACCCCGGCCTGCCCGGCCCGGAGATCACCCCGCACCTGACCCGCGAAGCGTCCCGCGAGGTTTACGCGCCCGGCGTCGAGTTCGCGATCGACCGGATCACGATGGTCGGGAACACCGGCACGTACCTCGACTCGCCGTTCCACCGGTACGAGGGCGGCACCGACCTCGCCGGGCTGCCGCTCACGTCCGTCGCCGACCTGCCGACGCTGGTGGTCCGCTGCTCCGCCCGCGCGGTGGACGCCGTCGTGCTCGCCGCGGCACTCGCCGACGCCCCCGATCCGCGCGGCCACGCCGTGCTGCTGCACACCGGCGGCGACCGGCACTGGGGCACCCCCGCGTACGTGGACGACGCCCCGTACCTGTCCGAGGACGGCGCGACCTACCTCGCCGAGGCCGGGGTGGCGCTGGTCGGCATCGACAGCGTCAACATCGACCAGGTGACGCCGGAGGGGTACCGGCCCGCGCACTCGATCCTGCTGGCCGCCGAGATCCCGGTGCTGGAACACCTCACGAACCTCGCCGCGGTGCCGGACACGGGCGGACGGCTGCACGCCGCACCGCCGCCGGTCCGCGACTTCGGAACGTTCCCGGTCCGCGCCTACGTCGTGGTGTGAGCACGCTCGGCGCGGAGATCGTCGGCTGGGCGGGGGCCGCCGCGTTACTGGCCGGCTATGCGCTGCTCTCACTCGGTCGGATCCCGCACAGCGGCCGCTACCAGGTGCTCAACCTGGCCGGCTCGGCCGGGTTGGCGCTCAACGGCGTCGTGCACCAGGCGTGGCCGTCGGCGGTGCTGAACCTGCTCTGGGTAGGGATCGGCGTGGTGGCGCTGGGGCGCCTCCGCCGCACCCGGCTTCGCGAGAAATCTGGCCACTGATCGACGTATTCCGCGCGGCTGTTACGTCGGGAGGTGGACATCTTTCTGGGCGGCCTCCGGCATGACGGCGTGTCGCCCGGCGTCCGACGTTTGGGCTTGTTATTTTTTGTCCATGTCGGAGTCACTGGACGCCCTGGTCGCCGCCGCCGGGGTCGGGCGTAGCCCGGCTCGGCTGCGGCAGTTGCGCTGGGTCGCGGGCGAGTTGTCGCTGTTCGTGGCGCAGTACGCGGACGCGGAGCCGCCGGTGCGCCGCCCGCGGACGCTGCGGGACTGGCTGGATCCGGCGCTGATCGGTCCGTTCCTCGCCGCCGCCGACGCCGGGACGCTGCGGCGCCGGGGCGAGGCGGGGCGTCCGTCCGGTGACGCCACGCGCAGCGTCCGCCGCAGTTGCCTGCGGATCCTCGCGCGGCAGGCGGGGCTGGAAGACCCGGTGCCGGACGAGGTTCCCCGACCCGCGCCGCTGACCAGGGTGGATCCGGTCCCGGCCGGGATGGCGCTGGGGCACCTGGCGACCCGCGCCGACCGCACTCGTTCGGCCGGTGCGGTGCGGGCGGCCGCGATGGCTGCGGTGACCAGGGAGTTGGGGCTGCGCACCGGGGAGATGGCGGCGTTGACGCTCAGCGACGTCGATCTCGCCGCCGGGACGCTGACCTGGCGTCCGGCCGCGCCCCGGTCGGGGCCGTCGCCGGAGCCGTGCACCGCAGCGCTGACCCGGACGACGCTCGCGGCGCTGCGCGACTGGCTGGAGGTGCGTCCGGCGCTGGTGACGATGGCACCGCGGTCGAAGGCGCTGTGGGTGTCGATCCGCGGTAACCACGACGGATCCGGTGTCCGGCGTCCGCCGGGGATGCCGTTGCGGCCGAACGGGATCCGGCGCTCGCACGAGCGGGCGGTGCAGGATTGCAACGTGAACCTGGCGGGCGAACCCGGGTACGAGCCACTTCCCCGGGTGCCGGGCCGCCTCCGCCCGGAGGAGCAGGAGTAGATCCGCCGCTGCTGGGCCCCGGAAACTGCTCGGGAGGATCCCGTCGCCGGCGCCCCGTGGCGACGAGATCCTCCCGTTCGGCGCGCCCCGGCTGCCGCCGCCGCACCGGCGACAGCCGGTTGTGCGCTGCCAGGACCTACCCTGCCGATGCGGCGTTTCCGCAGGGCATCCGAAGAGTTTCCGCTCTGGAACATTTCCGCGCCGGAATCGGGACGCCAGAACCGGCCCGTACCCGCCGAGCACACCGGCGATACCTCGCCACTGTGCACACATACGTTACGTTCTGCCCGTTCGGGGAGCTTTCTGCCGAGGGGGCGTGACGTGTCCGGAGCACACACAAGACGAGCGCTAACGCTTCTGCTGGCGGCGGCAGCCACCCTGGTGCCGGCCGCCCCCGCCGCAGCGGCCGAGGCCGGGCTCGACACCACGCTCGGCCGGATCTCGCTCGCCGTCCCGGGCCAGCAACTCACGCTGCTCGGCACGGGGTTCCGCGCGGCGAGCCCGGTCGAGGCCCTGCTCGACCCGCAGACCCCGGCCGCGACCCAGCTCGGCAGCGCGCTCGCCGACGCGGCGGGCCTGATCAGCCTCCCGGTCACGCTGCCGAGCGACCTCGCGGAAGGCGACCACACGATCGCCGCGTCCGGCGTCGACGCCGCGGGCGCAGCCCACCGCCCTGAGCTCCGGGTCACGACCCCGCCCACCACGCTGACCAGCAGCGCCCCCGGCACCCAGTCGGTTCTGCTGCCGGTTCCCGACGGCGGCTGGGTGACGCTGCTGGACGAGAACGAGGAGCCGGTCACCCAGGTCAGCAGCAAGAACCAGGGCAAGTACTCGCTCGACCCGGCGAGCGGCCGGATCACGTTCCGCCCGGACACGATGTTCTGGGGAGCGGTGCGCCCGGTGCACTACCAGCTCACCGACGCAGCGTCGCAACGCGTCCGCGGCACGTACGCCCCGATGGTCACCGCCCGGCCGTTGCCGATGGTGCGGGCCGCGAAGCGCACGCTGACCGACGCCGCGGGCACCACCGCCCAGGTCGGCTGCACGGCGGGCCCGATCGCGGTCTCCCGCTGCACGGTGACGCTGAGCGCGGTCGTCGGCAACGAGTACCTCGAGCTCGGCACCGGCACCGTGGAGGCGGCGACCCCGGCGGTCGGCACCCGGGTCGTCGACGTGACGCTCACCCGGTCCGGACGCCGGCTCGCCGGGCGTCCGGGAGGGATCACCGCGGACATCGTGGCCCGGATGTGGGTACCGGATACGAGCGAGGCGGTCGAGGCCACCGGCAGCACCCAGCTCACCGCGCTGACCGTCACCGCTCCCCGCCCGGTCCGCTACCCGACCGGCGGGCTGGACGTCCCGGAGTCCGAGCTGCCGTACCTGAACGCGCTGCGCTCCCGGATGACCGACGTGAAGACCGTGACCTGCACCGGCGGCACCGACGACGTCGGCGAAGCGGACGCGAACCGGCAGATCGCTCTGGACCGGGCCCGCCGGGTCTGCGAGTACCTCACCGCGAACACGACCGCGCGGCCGGACGTGCACAGCGTCGGGGAGGACCGGCCGGTCGCCGGCAACACGACCGAGGAGGGGCGTGCCCGCAACCGCCGGGTCGAGATCACGTTCGGCTACGCGAGCGAGGCGACCGCGTGAGCCCCGGCGTCAGATCAGCTGCTCGGACGCGTTGATCCCGCGGACCTTCCATCCGCTCGACGTCCACAGCACCCGGACGTCGCAGTCGGCGAAGCTCTTGCCGTCGAGCCGGCCGCGGGGCACCCCCAGCGGGCTGGTGCCGTACCGCGGGCTCCGGTCGTAGGCGACCGCGACCGTCATCACCTCGCCGGCGAAGTCCTCGATCGTGTTCGCCTCGCGCACGGTGTAGACGCCGCCCTGCAGCGAACCACCGTCGTTGTAGTTCTCCTGGATGACGCCGATCGCTCCGGTGCACGCCGTGCACGCGGGGTCGGACACCTTGCGCAGCAGCTCGACCTCACCGGTCTGGATGCCGTAGCTGAGCACGGCGAACCAGTACTCGGTGAACGCCGCCGCGCCCGCCTTGTCGTGGGCGGCAGCCTCGGCGTCGGGGGCGGGCGGCGTCAGCTTCGCGCTCGACGGGGCAGACGACGGCTCGATCACCGAACCGGACGAAGAATCGGAATTGGCACACCCCACCAGCGCGGCCACCCCGAGGCTCAGAGCGACAACGGCCCGTGCTACCCGGGCAGCACGCATCGCACCACCCCGTTCCTCGATCACGCCGGAAGATTAACCGTGGATAACCGCGAGTGGCGGAAATTCGCATTAACTGCGTCCGCTATCGCGCCATTCCCCCCGCTGATCCCGAAAACCGTGACCTCCGCGTGACCCACGCACGAAATCATCAGCCGAAAATAATACAGAGCGTTACCTGTGAATTGCGTTCCGAAGTCTTCGCAGTGTTCTCTGCGTCAGCACTGCCAGTAAAGCTACCGATGCGTAGACTCCGCCGCGGGTAGGCAGGCCCGGCCGCCCCGCTCCACGGCCGGGCGAATCGGAGGGCAGCAGAATGGCAACCGGGCGGCACCGACGCCTCCAGGCATCGCGCCGGAAGGAACTCGAGGCCGAGGCCGCCGCGCAGGCCCCTCGCCGTCGCACCGGCCCGGTGGCGCCGTGGATGGTGGCGGCCGTCGTCGCGGTACTGGTCTTCAGCGGCGTGACCGCGGGCTACGTGGTCGCGGCCCGCGCCGGCTGCGACGGCACCCCGACCACGCTCAGCGTCGTGACCTCGCCCGACCAGGTGGACGTCGTCAGCAAGCTGGCGAGCTCCTGGGAGGACGGCAAGCCGTCGGTCGACGGCCGGTGCGCGCGGATCCAGGTCACCGGCGAAGCGTCCCGGGACGTCGCCGCCGCGCTGAGCCCGGACTGGGAGAAGACCGACGACGAGGTCACCCGCCCGGACGTCTGGATGCCCGACTCGAGCAGCTGGATCCTCTCCGCCGCTCGCCGGGAGAACGCCGCGCCGCTCGTCTCCGGTGACCGCGCCAGCGTCGCCACCTCGCCGGTCGTCATGGCCGTGCCGCGGCCGATGGCCGAGGCGCTCGGCTGGCCCAGCAAGCAGATCTCCTGGTCGGACTTCGTCGGCCTGCACTTCCGCAACCAGACCTGGAAGAACTTCGGCCACCCCGAGTGGGGCGACATCAAGCTCGGCATGAGCGAGCCGACCACCTCGACGGCCGGTCTGCTCAGCCTGGTGCCGATCTCCGACCGCAACGGCGACAACAAGATCTCGCTCGACGAGGCGAAGGCGCTGCTGGTGTTCAGCCGCTCGGTGACCGACCGCCAGCCGGACAGCTCCGGCTGGTACACGAAGCTGAAGAACACCGCGAACGAGGACGCCGCGATCCGGACGATCAGCGCGTTCCCGTCGCTGGAGCACGACATCGCGACCTACAACGCGTCGACCCCGCGCGTGAAGCTGGTCCCGGTCTACCCCGGCGAGGGCACGGTCTTCGCGGACTACCCGTACCTCCCGCTGAACGCCAGCTGGGTCGACTCGTTCCGCCAGAAGGTCGCGAACGGCTTCCTGGAGTACCTGCAGACCGGCGAGGCCCAGCAGGCCTACGGCGACGCGGGCTTCCGCACCCCTGACCGGTCCACGCGCTACGCCGCGAACACGCTCGGCGAGCTCGGCTTCTCCGACCAGATCGGGGCGGTCGCCCGTGAGGTCGGGTCGGCGGCGACCGTCGATCGCACGGTCGTCTACTGGACCGCGCTGGAGCGCACCACGACGTTCCTCGCGGTTGTCGACACGTCCGGGTCGATGGTCGAGAAGCTCGGCGACAAGACCCGGATGCAAGTCGTCCAGGAGGCCGCGATCAAGGCGATCTCGCTGTTCGACGACGACTCGCGGGTCGGGCTCTGGCAGTTCTCCACGAACCTCGTGGGCAGCCAGGACTGGCGTCAGGTGATGCCGCTGACCCGCGCCGGATCGACCGACAAGGCCACCGGGCGGCCGTTCCGCGAGCTCGGCATCGAGAAGGTGCTGGCCCTGCAGCCCGGCGGCAACACCGGCCTCTACGACACGGTGCTGGCCGCCTACCAGTACATGCAGAAGAACTGGCAGCCCCGGCAGCTGAACCTCGTCGTCGTGCTCACCGACGGCCGGAACCAGGACGACAACGGGATCAGCCGCAGCGAGCTGCTCAACCGCTTACGCGACACCGCCCAGCCCGACCGGCCGGTCCAGGTGATCACGCTCGGCCTCGGCGACAGCGTCGACGAGAAGGAGCTGTCGGAGATCTCGTCCGCCACCGGCGGCAAGTCGTACAAGGCCAAGGACGCCGACGACCTCGAGCGTCTCTGGCTCGCCACGATCCTCGGTGAGTCGCCGCCGAACTAGGTTCGGCCCCGCCGCGGTCGGCCGGGGTTCTCCCCCGGCCGACCCGTTACGACGATCGATATCGACGCCCGGCAGAGGCCGGCTCCAGCGCCTGGCCCACTCCGCGGAGAGCCGCATCGAGCGGTGCCGCCTTGGCCGCGGCCTCGGCCACCTCGTCGTCCGGAACGCTGGACCAGGTGATGCCGCCCCCGGCCCACAGGTGCAACGTCCCGGCGTCCGTCGGGTCGCCGCCGCCGGGGGCACCCGAGGCCCTTCCGCCCGCGTTCCCCGCGTCACCGCCGCCCGGGGGGCCCGCGGCCCTTCCGCCCGCGTTCCCCGCGTCACCGCCGTCACCGCCGCCGGACACGGCCGCCACCGTCCGGATCGTGAGCCCCAGCTCGATCGCGGCGCGGGACACGTACCCCAGCGCCCCCATCGCCGGCCCTCGCCCCACCGGCTCCAGCGCCGACAGCACGTCGATCGCGGCCCGCTTCGGCGCCCCGGTCACCGACGCGCCGGGACACAGCGCCCGCAGCAACTCCGCGATCCCGACGCCCGGGCGCAGCTGCGCGGTCACCGTCGACTCGGCCTGCCACAGCCCGCTCCACGGCCGCACGGCGAACAGTTCCTCGACGGTCACCGAGCCCGTGGTGGCGATCCGGCCCAGGTCGTTGCGGGCCAGATCGACGATCATGACGTGCTCGGCACGCTCCTTCGTCGACGCCAGCAGTGCCGCCCGCCCGGCCTCCGTCCGCGGACCCGTGCCCTTGATCGGCCGGGTCACCACGCGCCCGTCGGCGACCGTCACCAGGCACTCCGGTGACCCGCTGGCGACCGCCCATCCGGCACCGCCGATGCGGCCGGCCCAGGCCGCTCCGGGCAGCCCGGCGACCGCGGCGAGCGCGGCGTCCGGGTCACCGAGGTACGGCGCGGACGCGTGCCCGACGATGTTCACCTGGTAGACGTCGCCGCGGGCGATCGCCTCCCGTGCGGCGGCCACCGCGGCCCGGTGCTGCCCCGGTCGCCAGGACGACACCCACGGCCCGACCTGCCACCCGTCCGCGGGGCGCGGCACGTCCGGCGGGGCGTCGTCGTCGAGCCGTACGGCCTCGTGAAATACCAGGACGACGTCCGGGACCTCGGGCGCCGGAGTGGCCGGACCGAGCGGGGCACCCACCATCGCGGCGCCCGCCGCAGCCGAGATCAGGACCGCCGCACCCACCGTTCGGCCGGGCTCGGGGTCGTCCGGACAGGGAAAAGATTCCACCGGCTGGAATGGGGTGTCCCGGTCCCTCGTTACCCCATCCGGCGTGGCATCGTTAGGGGCATCGAAATGACGCAGATCACACAGGTTGCGAGCGGGCAGGTCGGCCTCGGCCAGCGCGCTTTCGATCAACTCTGCGGGATCTCCCCCGTCGGAAATCCGCCATTCCAGTCTGTTTCGCTCGCGATATCCCCAACCGCGAGGCAGAACGGGAGATGTTTTCAATTCGTTGCCCACAACTCAACCCATCCGGGCGATATTCGGAGTTGCGGTGAGGGACGATGATGTGAGGGAAGACACAGACTCGACGATGAGCCCCTGAGTACCACGTGCACCACCCGCACCACCACGGGAAGACCCCGCATGATTGCTCCACGGCATGACCCAGAGTTTCGACCAACCCATGAGATCCACCAGTTCACCCTGACCGGAGACCCTTCGATGTGCCCGCATCAGCCGCAGTGTCCTTCCTACGATGCCCCTGACCGGGACGCCGCGACGATCCTCGCAGCCCACCCCGTCCAGGGTTGGAGCCTGCTCTGCAACGGCGTGATCGTGTTCGAGGACACCGGTGAGCTCCTTCCGGACGGCCGCTGCGTCGACCCCTGCCGTCCAGAACCGGCTCACGCCGCCGCGTAGCTGACCACGCGGCTCGCCCGACGATCCATCGGCGGCCCGCTCCGCCACCCAGCAGCCGCCCCGCCCGACCCACCGGTCGGGCCCGGCGCTCGCTGCCCCACACTCTCCTCCGCGCCCGGCCGCACCCCGCGCCCGGGCGCTCCGTCATGCCCGAACGGCGTCGCGCGTCGGAGTGGACCCGTTCGGGCGAGTCATAGCCCGCCCGAACGGGTCCGCTCCTCGCGAACGTGGGAAGCCGCGCACGCCGTCAGGTGGTGGCGAACGCCTCGGGTGCAGGGCACGAGCACACGAGGTTTCGGTCGCCGAAGGCGCCGTCGATGCGGCGCACCGGCGGCCAGTACTTGTCGGCGGTCCGGCCCGCCGGGTACGCCCCGAGATCCCGGGCGTACGGGTGCTCCCACTCCCCCGTCACCATCGTCGCGGTGTGCGGCGCGTTGACCAGCGGGTTGTCGTCGGCGGGCCAGGTCCCGTCCGCGACCGAGGCGATCTCCGCCCGGATCGCGATCATCGCGTCGCAGAACCGGTCGAGCTCGGCCAGGTCCTCGGACTCGGTCGGCTCCACCATCAGCGTGCCGGCGACCGGGAACGACATCGTCGGCGCGTGGAAGCCGTAGTCGATCAGCCGCTTCGCGACGTCGTCCACGGTGACTCCGGTGCTCTTCGTCAGCGGACGGAGGTCGAGGATGCACTCGTGCGCGACCAGGCCGCCGGTACCCGCGTACAGCACCGGGAAGTGGTCCCGCAGCCGCGCCGCGACGTAGTTCGCCGCGAGCACCGCCGCACCGGTCGCCGCGACCAGCCCTTCGGCGCCCATCAGCCGCAGGTAGACCCACGGCACCGGCAGGATGCCCGCCGAGCCCCACGGCGCCGCCGACACCGGGCCCGGTCCGGTCGCGGGCCCGGCGTCCGCACGCAGCGGGTGGTTCGGGAGGTACGGCGCGAGGTGCGACCGGACCGCGACCGGGCCGATGCCCGGCCCGCCACCGCCGTGCGGGATGCAGAACGTCTTGTGCAGGTTCAGGTGGCTCACGTCGGCGCCGAACTTGCCGGGCTTCGCGAACCCGAGCAGCGCGTTGAGGTTCGCACCGTCGACGTACACCTGGCCGCCGGCGTCGTGCACCAGCGCGCAGACCTCGGTGATCGTCTCCTCGTAGACGCCGTGCGTCGACGGGTAAGTGACCATCAGCGCCGCGAGGTCGTCCCGGTGCGCATCGATCTTGGCCCGCAGGTCGGAAAGGTCGACGTTGCCCGCGTCGTCGCAGGCCACGACCGCCACCCGCAGGCCCGCCATGACCGCGCTGGCAGCGTTCGTGCCATGCGCCGACGACGGGATGAGGCAGACGTCGCGGTGGGTCTCGCCCCGGCCGCGGTGGTACGACCGGATCGCGAGCAGACCGGCGAACTCCCCCTGCGACCCGGCGTTGGGCTGCAGGCTCACCGCGTCGTACCCGGTGACCTCGGCGAGCCACCGCTCCAGGTCGCCGATCATCGCGCCGTACCCGGCGGTCTGCTCGACCGGCGCGAACGGGTGGATGTTCGCGAACTCCGGCCAGCTGACCGGCTCCATCTCGGTCGTCGCGTTGAGTTTCATCGTGCAGGAGCCGAGCGGGATCATGCCGCGGTCGAGCGCGTAGTCGCGGTCGGAGAGCCGGCGCAGGTAGCGCAGCATCGCGGTCTCCGAGCGGTGCTCGGCGAACACCGGGTGCTCGAGGTAGCCGCTGGTCCGGACGAGCGTGTCCGGGATCGCGTCGGCGGTCTGCACGTCCAGCGTCGAGACGTCGAGCCCCGAGACGTCGAACGCGGTGGAGTCCGAGCCGACCGCGGTCCAGACCGCCCGGAGATGCTCGACGGTCGTCGTCTCGTCGCAGGAGACGCCGACCGTGTCCGCGTCGACGCGCAGCAGGTTCACCCCGGCGGCGGCAGCGGTCGCCAGGACGTCGTCGGCGCGCCCCGGCACCGTGACCCGCACCGTGTCGAAGAACGCGTCGGTGGCCACGGTGGCGCCGGGAAGCTGCCGCAGCCCGGCCGCGAGCACCGCGGTCATCCGGTGGGTGCGCAGCGCGATCTGCCGGAGCCCCTCCGGGCCGTGCCACACCGCGTACGCGCCGGCCATCACCGCGAGCAGGACCTGCGCGGTACAGATGTTGCTGGTCGCCTTCTCGCGGCGGATGTGCTGCTCACGCGTCTGCAGCGCGAGCCGGTACGCGGGTGCGCCCGCCGCGTCCCGGGAGACGCCGACCAGGCGGCCGGGCAGCGAGCGGGCCAGCTTCTCGGCGACGGCCATGTACCCGGCGTGCGGGCCGCCGAAGCCCAACGGGACGCCGAACCGCTGCGCGGATCCGACCGCGATGTCGGCGCCGAGCTCGGCCGGAGACTTGAGCAGGCAGAGGCCGAGCAGGTCGGCGGCGACCGTGACCAGCGCGCCCCGCTCGTGCGCGGCGGCGATCAGCGCGCTCGGGTCACGCAGCGCGCCGGAGCTGCCCGGGTACTGCAGGAGCAGCCCGAAGTACGGCTCGTCCGGAAGCTCCGCCAGGTCGCTCACCAGCACCCGGATGCCGAGCGGTTCGGCGCGCGTCTGCAGCACGGCGAGCGTCTGCGGGTGGATGTCCGCGTCGACGACGAACGTGTCGGTGCCGAGCTTCTTGCCCGCGCGGCGCGCCAGCGTCATCGCCTCGGCGGCCGCGGTCGCCTCGTCCAACAGGGAAGCGCCGGAGACCGGCAGGCCGGTCAGGTCGCTGACCACGGTCTGGAAGTTGAGCAGCGCCTCCAGCCGGCCCTGGGAGATCTCCGGCTGGTAGGGCGTGTACGCGGTGTACCAGGCCGGGCTCTCCAGGACGTTCCGGCGGACCACCGGCGGGGTGATCGTGCCGTAGTAGCCCAGGCCGATCATCTGGGTCATCGGCCGGTTGCGGGCGGCCAGGTGCCGGAGCTGTTCGGTGGCCTCCGGCTCCGACAGCGCGGGCGGCAGGTCGAGCGTGGCGTCCGGGCCGGTGAGCCGGATCGTGGCCGGGAGCGCCGCGGTCAGCAGTTCCTCGACGGACGGCTGCCCGACGACCTCCAGCATCGTGGCGACGTCGTGGGCGGACGGCCCGATGTGACGGCGCGAGAACGGGCTCGCCGCACCGAGGGAGGCGAGCGAAGGACGGTCGGTCATGGGGAGCTCCGGAAGTGTGGGAACACGGCGAACACCGGTCTCCCCCTCTGTCATCGGTACCTGAGAGCTTCACCCGGGGAGGTACGAACCGGGCTTGCACCGTCGGTGAGGCGCAACACTGCGCCTGCTTTCCAGAGTCGTCCGGGCGTACCGACACGCCCTACCGCACGGTCCTGTGGCCTGAGAGGTTCCGGGGAGGTTGCTCCTTCGGCGCCCTGAGCCGGCTGCCCAGGGACTCTCCCGCACGGTTACGTCAACGTGGTGCCTAAGGTACCAGCGCCGGGGGTCAGCCCGTGCGGCGAGCGCGGCGGCGGCTGAGCTCGTCGGCGTCGGGCCGGGCGGCGGGAGACGGAGTGCCGTTGGCCCGCTCACCGGGCAGCTTCGCGAGGCTGCCCTCGATCTCCCGGAACGCACCGCCGACCGCGATCCCGAACACACCCTGGCCGCCCTGGAGCAGGTCGACGACCTCCTCCGGCGAGGTGCACTCGTACACCGTCGTCCCGTCGGACAGCAGCGTGATGCGAGCCAGGTCCTCGACGCCGCGGGCGCGCAGCTGGTCGACGGCCAGCCGGATGTTCTGCAGCGAGACCCCGGCGTCCAGCAGCCGCTTGACGATCTTCAGCACGAGGATGTCGCGGAACGAGTAGAGCCGCTGGCTGCCCGAGCCCTGGGCGCCCCGGATGCTGGGCTCCACCAGCCCGGTGCGGGCCCAGTAGTCGAGCTGGCGGTACGTGATGCCCGCGACGTGGCAGGCGGTCGGTCCGCGATACCCGACGTGCTCGTCCGGGCCCGTGCCGGGCTCGTCGAACAGGACCCCCTGCCCCTCGTGCAGGCCACCACCACCGAGCCCGTGGTACTCACCGCGTGAGGTGTCGAAGGGGGAGTTACCGGGCGCGGTCGGCGCCCCGGCAGGCCCCCTGGAAACCGGGAGCCCGGCCTGGCCGGCCGTACCGTCGCGCTTGACCACCGCTGACCTCCGCGCGTCTGCCGATCCACTGTGCCCCCGAGACCTCGACGGTAAGAGGGCGGTGAACACCGGTCAACGTCCGGCGGCGGCGTGTCGCGACATCTCCAGGCAGTCCGCAGGAATAAAGTACCCCACAATAGGGCATAATGCACGGAATACGTTTCCAGTTCCGTGCATCGACGGTATTCGCCTTATACGCGCTACGCCACTCGGACGGGAAAACTCGAAGCCCCGCCTCAGCTGCCGGCGAAGTCTTCCGGGGAAATCGTGTCGAGGAACTCGCGAAACTTCGCGACCTCGTCCTCCTGCTCGTCCGGGATGATGATCCCGGCCTCCTCGAGCACCGCCTCCGCGCACGTGATCGTCACGCCCACCCGCAGCGCCAGCGCGATCGCGTCCGACGGCCGCGAGCTGACCCGCACCCCGTCGCCGATCACCAGCTCCGCGTAGAAGACGTTGTCCCGCAGCTCGACGATCTCCACCTTGCGGAGCGGGGCGTCCAGCGCCCCCAGGACGTCGCGCAGCAGATCGTGCGTCAACGGCCGGGTCGGCCGGACCCCCTGCTGCTCGAAGGCGATCGCGGTGGCTTCGACCGGACCGATCCAGATCGGCAGGTAACGATCACCCGCGACCTCCTTGAGCAGGACGATCGGCTGGTTGTTCGGTAGCTCGACCCGCACACCGACGACGTTGAGCTCCTTCACCCGCATCTCACCCAGCCTCTGCACTCGCGCGCGCCGGACCGGCCGGCCCGCCGCACGTTCCCATGCCGCATCCGAAGTCCGAACTACCGAGACCTACCTTGCCTCTGTCGAACGTACACGGCACCCCCTTTCGCGGCGCGTCGGCCGGGTCGGGTGGGTCAGCCTCCGAGCGACCCCCGGAGCCGGGCCTGGACGAGCGCCGTGTGCAACCGCAGCGACAGCGCCGCGAGTTCGCGGACGATCTCCTCGGCGCGGGCCTTGGCCTCCGGGCCACGCTGCCGGGCTACCGGCGCGACGACCTGCTCGAACAGCCCGACTTCGCGGTCGGCCGCGGTCTTGTAGCCGCGCAGGTGCCGGGGTTCGAGACCGAACTCCGCCATCCGCACGACGGTCTCGGCGACCGCCAGGCCGTCCGCGTCGTACCAGCCGGCCCCGCGGGCGGAGACCAGACCGTAATTCTCGATCTGCTTCAACTGCGCGTCGGTGATGCCTGTCCGGGCCAGCAGGTCGGACCGGGAAAGACGGACATCAACCTCAGGTCGGGAGAAATCGCCCGCTGCTGGCAACGCGTCGTTCGCCACCAGCGCCCGCTGATCCGGCCGATCGCCGTCGGCACCGGGCGCACCCCGGTCGATCGCCTGCAGGTGCTCGCGGATCACGCGCAGCGGGAGGTACTGGTCCCGCTGCGCGGCCAGGACGTACCGCAGCCGGGCGACGTCCTCGGGCGAGTACTTGCGGTACCCGGCCGGCGTGCGCTCCGGTTCCACGAGCCCTTCGGACTCGAGGAACCGGAGCTTGGAGATCGTGGTGTCCGGGAACTCCGGCCGGAGCTGCGAGAGCACCTCACCGATGCTCAGATAGGCCCGGGCGGAGGACCCGGACGTGGTCACGGCGCAACCCCCTCCGCAGCCCGCGGCGACGCAGACGTCACGGTGCCACCTTGGGGCCCGAGAGGAAGACGAGCCGGAACTTGCCGACCTGCACCTCGTCGCCGTTCGCCAGGGTCGCGGACTCGACCCGCTCCCGGTTGACGTAGGTGCCGTTGAGGCTGCCGACGTCGCGCACGACGAAGACGCCTGCCTCGCGGCGGAACTCGGCGTGGCGACGGGACACCGTGACGTCGTCGAGGAAGATGTCGCTCTCCGGGTGACGGCCGGCGGTGGTGACGTCGGTGTCGAGGAGGAACCGGCTACCCGCGTTCGGCCCACGACGGACGACGAGCAGCGCCGAACCGGGCGGAAGGCTCTCCGCGATCCGGGTACCCTCGGGATCGCCGCCGCCGCCTGCCTCCGACGCCTCAACGACATCGTCGATGGCGCCGAGGATCATCGTCGAGGTGACATCCAGCTGCTGATCGTCCTCGGAATGGCGGCTCACCGCACACCTCCGGCGTCTAGGGCCCGCAGGCACGCCCGCGCGGATGCTGGAGGGGCACCCTTCAAGTTAGATCGCCTCCCGGTCTTCGTCGGTTGACCGCGCTTGCGGTCGGGTCCCTGCGATGTGGGCCCGGCGGCCAATCTGCTCTCGGACTGGCGCCGGATCTGCGACCCAGTCTGGCAGACCAGGTCACAGCGAGGGGACGACCACCCGCCTCGCGACCGGTGTTCGACCCACGAAGCCTAGTGCAAGCACGTAAGCAAGCGCGCGTCGCGTGGGTACGCGCTATTCCTTCTCGGTCAGTTCGCGATACTCGTCGGCGCTCAGGAGGCTGTCGAGGACAGTGGGATCGTCCACCTCGATCTCCAGCATCCACCCACCGCCGTACGGTTCGCCGTTGATCAGCTCGGGCTGGTCGTCCAACGCCTCGTTCCGCGCGGTGACGGTCCCGGTCACCGGCGCGTACACGTCCGAGACGCTCTTCGTCGACTCGACCTCGCCCACCGCCTCGCCCGCAGTGATCGTGTTGCCGACCTCGGGGAGCTGCACGAACACGATGTCGCCCAGCGAGTCCTGCGCGTAGTCGGTGATGCCGATCCGGACGGTGCTCCCGCTGGTCGCGCGGATCCACTCGTGCTCGTTGGTGTACCGCAGATCGTCGGGGATCACGGACGGTCCTTTCGTGCTGCAGGGAAGAGTGTCAGTCGACCGGCTCGGCATACCGCGGCGTCGCCGGTGAGAGCGTCGCACTGACGGTGACCGTCTCCGGCGCGTCGATCTGCAACTTACCGCCGGCGTCCTCGACGGAGTCCACGACACCACCGGGGATCGCGAGCGCGGCGCGCATCGTCTGCGGCTCGCCGATCGCCAGCACCGTGTACGGCCCGGACAACCGCCGCCCGCCGACCAGCAGGCCGCCCTCGTCGGCGTCGAGGAACGCGGTGGACGCGATGATCCGCACCGGATCGCCGCTGCTCCCGCCGATCTGCAGCGCCTCGGCGCCGGCGCCGCGCAGCTCCTCCACCGCGTCCAGGATCACGTCCGCGCTCAGTGGACGCGAGCCTTGGAGGAACACCAGCTCCAGCCCGTCGCCCTCGGCCGGGTCGGTGCCGGCGAGGATGCCCAGCTCCTCGGCGCGCTCCTCGAGGTCCTTCTGGACGGTCTGCGAGCCCTCGGCGTCCGAGGTGAGCGTCCGGCGGCGTTCCTGGAGCTCGTTGATCTCGGCGCGCAGCCGCTGCTCGCGGTTGTCCAGCTCGTCCAGGATCCGCACCAGGTCCTCCTGGCGCGCTCCGGCCAGCTCGCCGTCGCGCTCGTTGCGGCGCAGTTGCGCGGCCAGGCTCAGGCCGAGCAGCGCGCAGAGCGCCACCGCGGCTGCCTTCATCCACCACTGACGCCGGGACTCCGCGCGTGGCCGCCGGTGCGCGGGCGACGGCCCGCCGACGCCGGAACCGCTGGTAACGCGGGACGCCCGCACCACCTCGGCGCCCGTCCGGCGTTCCTCATGCCGCCCGGCCGCCGGCACGCCACCGGCCGCCGGCACGCCACCGGGCGCGGCGTCCCGGGTGCCGGAGCCGCCGGTGCCGGGGGCCGCCGAGCCGGCCGCGGGGGGACCGGCCGCGGGCGGACCGGCCGCGGGCGGGACAGCCGCGGGAGGGACAGCCGCGGGAGGGACAGCCGCGGGAGGGACAGCCGGCTCGTCGGCGCCGGACGCGCCGGGCATCGGCGGACGCGGAGCCGCCGGGGACGACAGCGGCAGCGTGATCGCCTCGGTCACCGCGTCGTCCGGCTCGGGCATCACCGCGCCGGGGTCCTGGTCGCGCTGGCGGGGTGCGCGCGGTGTCCCGGGGGCCTCGCCGCCGGCGTCCGGGCCGTTCATGCCCGGAAGATGTGGCGCCGGATCGCCGCCACGTTCCCGAAGATCCGGACTCCCAGCACGACCACGACCCCCGTCGAGAGCTGACCACCCACCCCGAGTTTGTCACCCAGGTACACGATCAGCGCCGCCACCAGCACGTTGGAGACGAACGAGACGACGAACACCTTGTCGTCGAATATCCCGTCCAGCCGCGCGCGGACGCCGCCGAAGACCGCGTCCAGC
The DNA here is from genome assembly GCF_900143005.1 of Cryptosporangium aurantiacum. Lineage (NCBI taxonomy): Bacteria > Bacillati > Actinomycetota > Actinomycetes > Cryptosporangiales > Cryptosporangiaceae > Cryptosporangium > Cryptosporangium aurantiacum. The sequence continues at coordinate 20,773 of NZ_FRCS01000024.1, read as the reverse complement.
GCGGCGACCACGGCGATCGGCAGGTACGGCTCGAGACCGGTCGGCACCGCCGGCTCGAACACGAGGCCGACGACGACGCCGACGATCAGCGCCAGCGCGGGAATCAATCAGCACCTCCGGCAGAGGACGAGGGGGACACTCGCGGTGCGGCCGCCGGCCGGGTCGAGGTCGGCGAGGACGTCGGCGGGGTGCCGCCGGACGGCGTCGGAGTCGGCGGCGGCGTGGACGCCGCCGGACCGGTGGAGGTCGACGGGCTCGCCGAGGACTCCGCGCGCGGCCGGGCCGCCTCCCGCAGCTCGGGGTCGGGACCGGCCGGCAACCGGAGTTCGTCGTCGCGACGCAGGTCCAGCCCCATTTTGTAGTCCTTCACGTACGCCTGGAACCGCCGTACCGCCGGTGCGCGCAGCAACGCGCGGTAGAGCGCGTCGGCGTCGCCCACGGCCGTGATCGTGTACGGGTTGTCGACCGGCCGGAAATCCACCAGGACGGCCGAACCCGCCGACCGGATGGTGGAGAGTGCGGTCAGCCGCTGGCCGTCGATCGCGACCGCCTCCGCGCCCGCCGCCCAGACCGCGTTGGCGAGGCTCTGCAGATCACCGTCCTGCACGAGGAACGCCTCGGCGTCCCCGACCGTCGCACCGGTCACCGGGTCGCGGGTCGGCTCGCCGTCGGATACCTCCAGCACGATGCCGGGGCCGGTCACCGGCGCCACGCCGGTCATCGCCTCGGCGTCCCGTACCCGGCGGGACAGGGCGCGGCCGGTGGAGCTGTCCGCGACCGCGGCGTCCTGGGCCGCGGCCACCTCCTCGCGACGCCGGTCGGCGAGCTGCTGCAGCTCGTCGGTCCGGGTCTGCGCGCGGCGGACCTCGGCGGTGAGCGCCTCCCGGGTCTCGGCCGCCTCCGGTGCGGTGGCCACCGCCTCCCGGTACGCGACCGCGAGCACCACCCCGATGAGCGCGGCGCAGAGCAGCGTCAGCCCGCCGCGGGAGCGGGAGGCCAGCCGCGACGGCGGCTCACCATTCTCCCGTCGCCGGGCTGCCTCGGCGTAACCCGGGTCCAGGTGGTTGTTCATCAGGTCGGCCAGCATCGTCAGGCCGGGCGACGGGGGCGCGCCCTTGCCGAACAGCCGGAAGCCGGTCTCGGGAGCGTCGTTCCCGGGGTCGGTCGGCGGGGCGGGGGAACTCACCCGGCGGCCTCCAGCCGCTCTCGCCGGGCCAGCCGGACGAGCGAGCCGGTCTGCACCACGTACAGGGCGGCGGCCCACCAGTAGAGCCCGACGCCCCAGATCGCGAACGCCCAGCCGACCGGCGCGGCGATCGTCCCCACGATGCCGTCCTGCCCGGCGAGCAGCAGCAGCGGGAACGCGTAGAGCAGGTTGAACGTCGCCGCCTTACCGATGTAGTGCACGGGCAGCGGCCCGTAGCCGTACCGCCGGAGCACCATCAACGCGAGCCAGAGCACCCCGTCCCGGACGATCAGCGCCACGGCCATCCACCACGGGATGATGTCGCGGATCGCGAACGTGACCACGGTCGAGAAGACGTAGAGGCGGTCGGCGAGCGGATCGAGCAGCTGCCCGATGCGGCTGACCTGGCCCCAGGCCCTGGCGAGGGCGCCGTCCAGCCAGTCGGACAGCCCGCTGACCACGAGCACCAGCAGCGCGAGCAGGTCGGCGTGTGCCACCAGGACGAGATAGACGAACACCGGGACGCCGAGCAGCCGGAGCGCGCTGAGCGCGTTCGGCACGGTGAGCACTCGCGCCGTCACCGGCGGATCGGCGACGACCGGCGCCGACGCCACCTCGGATGCCTCGGGCACGACCCAGCCTCCCCTCCGCTGCCAGCCGGACGCCGCGTGACGGCACCCGTTCCGTATTCGCCCATGCTGCCACCTCGGTCCGGCCCGAGGGCGACCACCGTGCACCCCGTGGCGCCGGCCACTCCGGTAGCCGCTCGCCGGGTGGCCCGGGTGCGGCCGGGTGGCGACGCCGTGCGCTGCTCCCGTGCCGCACCCGAGCCGACCCTCAGCTCGCCCTGCTCCGCGCCGAGAAACGGGATGACCACACGGACGTGGACCCCCCTTTCGATCGAGGAGATGATCGGTGACCGAACCGACCCCCCGCACGCGCCGCCCCGGCGCACGCTTCACCGCCGGCGTTGCCGGCCTCGCCGGCCTCGGCCTCGTCGCGGGAGTCGTCGCGGCACCCTCCACAGTGCTCGCCGAGGGCGCACCGGATCCGGTGACCACGACGGTTCCGGTGACCCCGGTGACGACGCCCGCGGCCCCGGCGACGACGCTCGCCGGTGCCGCCGGCCGGGCCACGGCCGCTCCGGTGACCTGGAGCAAACCCGGCGCCAGCGTGACCGCGCCGCCGGAGAGCGTCGTCGCCGGGGTTTCCGCCGACGAGCGGGTCCGGATCGTCACCGTGCGCAACGTCGACGGCAAGCCGGTGGTCAGCACCCGCGCCGTCACCGGGCGCGAGGCGGCGGCAGCCGCCGTCGCCGACTCCCAGGAGGACGCCGGCACCGTGTCGGTCGGTGTCGACCAGGTGGTCCGGATCGCGGACGCCGAGCCGGCCCCCACGACGGCAGCAGCCGCCGCGCCCACCACTGCGGCTCCCACCACCAGCGCAGCGGCGACCAGCACCGACACGCTGCGATCCGGCCAGTGGGCGCTCACCCGCCTGCGTGCCGAGGACACCTGGGCGCGCACCACCGGCGGCTCGGTGCTGGTCGCAGTGGTCGACAGCGGCGTCCAGGCGAACCACCCCGACCTCGCGGGCCGCGTCGTGAGCGGCGTCGACCTGGTTCGGGACACGAGCAGCACCGACGGCAGCTACGACCCCAACGGCCACGGCACCCACGTCGCGGGCATCATCGGCGCGATCGCGAACAACAACCAGGGCATCGCCGGGCTGGCGCCCGGTGCGACGATCCTCCCGGTGCGCGTCCTCGGCGCGAACGGCTCCGGCTACAGCTCCGCGGTCGCCACCGGCATCATCGAGTCCGTCGACCGCAACGCGGCGGTGATCAACATGTCGCTGGGTTCCAGCACGCGGGACAGCGCGATCACCTCCGCGGTCCAGTACGCGCTGAGCAAGAACGTGACCGTGATCGCGTCCGCGGGCAACTCCCGGATGAGCGGTAACCCGGTCAACTGGCCGGCCGCCGAGACCGGCGTGATCGGCGTCGCCGCGACCGACTCGGCCGACCAGGACGCGAGCTTCTCCAACACCGGCAGCTACGTCGACATCGCGGCGCCCGGCGTGGCGATCGTGTCGACGTACCGGGGCAGCGCCTACGTGTCGATGAACGGCACGTCGATGGCGGCTCCGTACGTCGCCGCCACCGCCGCGCTCGCCAAGGCCGTCTCCCCCGGCCTGACCCCGGCAGCGATGACCACGCTGCTCCAGAACACCGCGACCGACCTCGGCACCGCCGGACGAGACAACGCGTTCGGCTACGGCCTGGTCAACCCGTACGCGGCGGTCTGCTCGCTCGGCGGCTGCGCCGCGACGCCCGCCCCGACGACCAGCCCCGCCCCGACGACGCCCGCCCCGACCACCCCCGCTCCGACCACGAGCCCGGCCCCGACCACCCGTCCCACCACGCCGCCGAAGCCGACCGCCCCGGCGAAGACCACGTTCACGCTGACCAGCGGTTCGGGTAAGAAGATCACCGCCGGCACCGCCGTCACGGTCACCGCGACGCTGACCAGCGGCTCCACCCGCACGCCGACGCCGCTGCCGAACGCAGCGATCCACGTCTGCGTGCGCACCGCACCGGCGACGAAGTTCACCTGCGAGGCCGGGCAGACCGACGCCGGTGGTACCGCCCGCTACAGCGCCTCGCCGAACACCGCCACCACGGTCTACTTCACCCACCCCGGCGGCACCGGCACCACCGCGTCCAAGTCCGCCACCGCGTCCTACCCGGTGATCGCCACCGCGCAGCTGGTCACCCAGGCCGGCGGCACGCTGGCCGTCACCGTCAACCCGGCCGCCGGGCAGGTCCTCACGCTCGACCGCTGGACCGGCAAGACCTGGGCGAAGGTGACCACCAAGAAGGTGTCCGCCGCCGGCCAGGCGTCGTTCACCGGTCTCACGGCCGGGTCCTACCGGGTCCGGGTCCCGGCGAGCGGATCCGCGCTGGGGTCCACCAGCGGCGCGGTCACGGTGGCCTGACCGGCGTCCGGCACCAGCCACCGCACCGAACGGCCGAGCGGACCACGGGCGGGCCGGAACAGCACCACGCCGAGCGCGATCGCCAGCGCTCCACCGATCCACCAGCCGAGTAGGTGGATCAGGACGCTGGCGACGATCGCCCCGCCCAGACCGCCGAGCCAGATCAGGCCGTGCGCCGTTCCGAAGAACGCCCACGCCTGCGCGGCACCGGCCGGCTGACCGAGCAGTCGGCGGCCGGCCCGGTGCCACCGCATCCACAGCCAGAACATCACCGGGAGCAGCACGACGCCCATCCCGTAGAGCGTCAGCGCCACGTCGGAGCCCACCCAGTCCCCCACCTGGGTGAGCACCGGCCGGGTGTCCCAGGCCTCGAAGTCGGCCCTGGTCTCGGAGAAGAACCGTTCGTAGCCGGTGCCGTCCCAGCCGTGCACGAGGATGAAGAACATCCCGAAGTACGCGGCGACGACCTGGAACGCGGCGAGTTGCGGCCGCCCGGCCCGGAGCAACCACCGGGTCACCAGGTACCCGAGCACCCCCTGGGTGGTGTTGGTCGCCGCGAACAACGCGACCAGCCACGCCGGGATCGTGTCGTAGTCCCCGACGTGCATCGTCTCCCAGCTGGGAAAACCCCAGAGCAGCCAGGCGCCGCTCGGTGCGAACAGCGCCGCGCAGTAGAGCGCGGTGATCAGCAGGTACGGGTCCGCCACCGGCTTCTCCGCCGTCGGGCTTCCCGTCTTCGATTCGGACGCCGTGCCGCGCGCCGCCGCAGGCTGCTCCGAGAGCACGGCACCGGCGCGGAGTTGAGCGGCCGCGGCCAGCGCGAACCCGGCCCCGATCCCGTACGCCCAGAAAACGTCGACCTCGACCATGCGGGCCTCCCTGCCCTAGTTCTCCTTGAGATAGCGGGTGAGCACCTTGCCGGTGGCGTTGCGGGGCAGGTGGTCGGTGAATACGACGTCCCGCGGGACCTTGTAGCGGGCCAGGTTCGACCGGACGTAGGCGCGCAGGTCGTCGGCGTCCACGGCGGCACCCTCGGCCGGGACGACGTGCGCCGCCAGCCGCTGCCCGAATTCGTCGTCCGGGACGCCGAACACCGCGACATCCGTGACGTCCGCGTGCCGGGCGAGCAGTTCCTCGACCTCCTGCGGGAACACGTTCTCGCCGCCGGAGACGATCATGTCGTCCTCGCGTCCGTCCACGAACAGGCGGCCTGCGTCGTCCGCGTGCCCGAGGTCGCCGGTGCTCATCAGCCCGTCGACGACCGACTTGCCGCCGCCACCGCTGTAACCGGAGAACGTCATCCGGCTGCCGACGTGGATCGTGCCCGGCTGCCCGGGCGGGACGCGCCGACCGTCCGGCCCGAGCACCCGCACGGTGACGCCCTGCGCGGGCAACCCGATCGTGCCCGGCGCCGCCCGCAGGTCGGCGGGGGTCGCGAACGTGGACCAGCCGGTCTCGGTGGAGCCGTACAGGTTGAAGACGACGTCGCCGAACTCGTCGAGTAGTGCGGTGGCCAGGTCCGGGCGCAGCGGTGCGCCCGCGACGCCGATCGCCTTCAGGCTCGACGTTTCGCACGAGAGCCGGGTCGCCCGCGGCACCGCGAGCATCCGCTGCAGCATCACCGGTACGCCGAACAGCGCGGCGGCCCGGTGCTGCGAGACCATCTTCAGCGCGGCTTCCGGCGTGAACCGCCTGCACAGCACGATCGGGCTGCCCAGGGCCAGCGCGAGCGTCCAGTACGCGAGCCCGAAGCCGTGGAACAGCGGCGGCAGGACGACCAGCGGGTCGCCGGAGCGCAGCCGCATCGCGTCGACCATGCCGATCGCCGGGATAGCCAGCGCGAGCGGCTGCACGTCACGCGGAGCGCCCTTCGGGGTGCCGGTGGTGCCCGACGTCAGCATGACGATCCGGCTGGCCCGCCGGGTCGCCGGTGGAGGCGACAGGTCACCACCGCCCTGCGGTGGTTCGTCGGCGAGGACACGCGGACCGGCGAAGTCGGCCGCGGCGATCACGTCGTTGAACTCGCTGTCGCCGAACAGCGCCGCGACGCGTTCCCGGCGGAGCGCCTCGGCGAGCTGCGGACCGGCGAAGTCGGTGTTGAGAAAAACCAGGTCGACGCCGATCGCCGCGCCGCCGAGCGTCGCGATCGCGAAGCCGGCGTGGTTGCGGCACATGATGCCGAGCTTGTCGCCGGGCCGGAGGTGGCAGGAATGGTAGAGGAACGCGGCGGCCACCTCGGCGTGGCGACGCAGCTCGGCGTAGGTGATCGTGCGGTGCTCGTCGATCACCGCGGGCCGGTCGGGGTAGCGGGCCGCGGCGATGCCCAGCATCGTCGGCAGCGCGGGCCCGTACCGGTACGCGGTCCGGACGACGTCCCGCAGCGCGCGCGGCCCCAGCGGGCCGAGCACGCCGGTGCGTACCAGCGTGCGGGTGGCCTGCGCCGCGAACCCGAACGGGCCGCGGCCACCACGCCCGTCCGCCCGCCGCCGCGCCGCCCCGCTCCTCACCGCGCCGCCCCCGCGTCGTCCACCGGCAAAACGTCCGCCGCCGGGCCCAGCGCGGCCGGGCCCACCGCGGCCGGGCCGTGGGAGGTCGGCCGCGTGGTGCGGTGGTACCGCGTGAGGGCGGCGTCGACGGTCGCGGGCAGCGCGTCGCCGACCAGGCCACCGGCGCGCGCCCACCACGGGCTCAGCAGCCGCGGCCGGTAGGCGAGCGCGCGGCACACCACCGCACCCGCCTCGTCCGGCGACATCCCCGGCAGCCGGGCGAACTCGGCGGTCGGCGCGCTCATCGCGGTGTGCACGAGCGGAAAGTGGATCGACGTGGTGACGACACCGTCGGCCCGCAGCTCCGGCGCCGCCGCCCGCACCCACGCCTCGAACGCCGACTTCGACGCTAGGTACGCCGTCCACTGCGGAGGCGGCAGGTCCACGCCGACCGTCGAGATGTTGACGACGTGCCCGCGCCCTCGCTCGCGCATCCCGGGCAGCAGACCGAGCAGCAGCCGCACCGGCCCCAGATAGTTGACGTCGATCGTCCGCGTGTAGTCGTGGAAACGCTCCGCGGACGCGCTGACCGACCGCCGGATCGACCGCCCGGCGTTGTTCACCACCACGTCGACACCGCCGTACCGGGTCAGGATCTCCTCGACCAGCGCGCCGACGGCGTCCGGGTCGGACAGATCGGCCGGATGGTCGTGGGCGCTGCCGCCGGCCGACACGATCCGGGCGCGCCCCGCGGCGAGCCGGTCGGCGGTGCGCGCGACCAGCAGCACGGTTCCCCCGGCGAGGGCCACCTGCCGGGCGGTGGCTTCCCCGATCCCGGACGACGCCCCGGTGATCAGCACGGTCCGGCCGGCCACCGCGGCGCGCAGCACGCGCGGGTCGGGACCGGGCCAGGCCAGGCCCATCGCGGTGCGCACCAGGAGCGGTAGCCGCCGACCACCCGGGGTCCACGAGCGATGCGGGGTTAAGCTGAATGACGTGTCATTCCGCATGGGAGTAAACGATGCCACACGTTGACATCGCACAACGGCGACGTGACGAAATTGTCCGGGCTTCACTCGAAATCTTTGCCGAGCGCGGCTACCACGCGACCGGCATCGCCGACATCGCGTCCGCGCTGAACATCGGCCACGGGACGTTCTACCGCTACTTCCGGAACAAGCGCGACATCGTCAGCCACGTGCTGGTGCACGTGCTCGAGCGTCTGAACGACACGATCCGGGACGAGAATCCGGGCAGCGCCGACACCCTCGAGGAGTGTCTGGCGCAGTTCGTCCGGGTCGGCGAAAAGCTGTTCGCGGTGTTCACCGAGGAGCCTGCGCTCGGGCGGTTCTTTTTCGCCGAGGCGCTCGGCGTCGACCGGGACTTCACCCGTGCGCTGACCGCCGGTCTGAATACGTTCGGCGGCGTCACCCAGTCCTACCTGGTCAACGGCGTCGCGAAGGGGTTCCTCCGCGACGACCTGGACGTCGGCGTCACCGCCCGCGCGATCAACGGCATGATCCTCGCCGCCGCGATCGACGCGTTCGACGGCAAAGACCCCGACGTGGTCCGCACCCGCTGGCTGACCAGCGCCCCCGACCTCATCCTCCGCGGCATCCGCGCCTGAGTGCGCGGCCCGCCCAGGGCGGCGCTGGCAGTCGAGCGCGAGACCGCCTCGTATTGGTCATACTCAAGGTTTCGCGCTCGCCTGCCGGCGTCGTTCTGGGCGGGCCGCCCTCAAGGAGTTCCGTGTTCGGCGCGGATGACGTGCATCACCGCGTTGATCAGCGCCAGGTGCGTGAACGCCTGGGGGAAGTTGCCGAGGTGCTTGCCCGAGTACGGGTCGAGCTCCTCCGCGTACAACCCCAGCGGGCTCGCGAACGACAGCAGCTTGCCGCAGAGCTGCCGCGCCCGGTCCAGTTCCCCGATCTCCGCCAGCGCCGACACCAGCCAGAACGAGCAGATCGCGAACGTGCCTTCCTCGCCGTGCAGGCCGTCGTCGGTCTCCTCGACCTTGTACCGGAGCACGAGCCCCTCGACGGTCAGCTCGTCGGCGATCGCCAGCACCGTCGACTTGATCCGCGGGTCGTCCGGCGGCAGGAACCGCACCAGCGGCAGCATCAGCGCGGACGCGTCGAGCGCGTCGGTGTCGTAGTGCTGGGTGAACACCCCGCGCGTGTCGACGCCGTGCTCGCAGATGTCGGCGTGGATCTCGTCGGCGACCTTCTGCCACGAGTCGGCCAGCTCGTACTCCTGGCGCAGCCGCGCCAGCCGGGCGCCCCGGTCGACCGCCACCCAGCACATCACCTTCGACGACGTGAAGTGCTTGGGCTCGCCGCGGACCTCCCAGATCCCCCGGTCGGGCTCCCGCCAGTGCTCGATCGCCTTCTCCACCTGACGCCGCATGATCTTCCAGGTGCGGTCGTCCAGGCGGTCGCGTGACCGGGTGTGGAGGTACATCGAGTCGAGCACGGCGCCCCAGACGTCGTGCTGCTGCTGGTCGAACGCGCCGTTGCCGATCCGCACCGGCCGCGCACCGTCGTACCCGGACAGGTGGTCGAGCACGTGCTCGGTGAGCACCCGCTCGCCGTCCACCCCGTACATGACCTGCAGGTCACCCTGGGACGCCACGTCCGCGACGAAGTTGAAGAAGTCGTCGGCCTCCCAGTCGAACCCGAGCGTGTAGAGGCCCCAGAGCGCGAACGTCGAGTCCCGGATCCAGCTGTACCGATAGTCCCAGTTCCGCTCGCCCTGCGGGGTCTCCGGGAGCGACGTCGTGGCGGCCGCGACCAGCGCGCCGCTGGACGCGTACGTCAGGCCCTTGAGCGTAAGGGCGCTGCGCTGCAGGTGGCCGCGCCACGGGTGGTCGGGGAACGAGCCGCGGGCCAGCCAGTGCTGCCAGTGGTGCGCGGTCCAGGTCTGGCGCGCGTTCGCGTCGTCGACGGTGTACGGCGGCTCCACCGACGCCCAGGAAAGCACGGCGAACCGCTGGTCGCCTTCCTTGAGCAGGGTGCGGGAGGTGGCCCGGCCGCCCTCGAAGCCGATCCGCATGTCGGTGGTGAGCCGCAGCTTCGGGCCGCTGTCCTCACCGTTGGCACTGGTCGCCATGCCCTGGTGGTAGCCGCGGTCGGTGTAGGACCAGCGGGCCTGGTAACGCCCGTAGTCGAACATCGGCTCGCAGTCCATCACGACCTGGACCTCGCCCTTCACACACCGGACCGTGCGCAGCAGCATGTGCTGCGCGTCGTAGTCGGTGGGGGCGCGCCGCTGGGTGGGCGAAAAGTGGTCGTTGTGGTGCCATGGGCCGATCAGCAGCGTGTCACGGACGATCAGCCATCCGCCGGAGGACTCCCAGGACGTCTCCAGGACCATCGTGCCGGGTAGGTACCGGCGGTCGACCGGCACCATGTTGTCGGCCGGCCCGATCCGGAAGCCGCCGGCGTCCCGGTCGAGCACCGCGCCGAACACGCTCGGCGAGTCCAGCCGCGGCAGGCAGAGCCACTCGATGTTGCCGCTCGGTGCGACCAGCGCCATCACCTCGCAGTCGGACAGGAAACCGTAGTCCGCGATCGGAGGAAACGGTGAGCGCGACGCCAGCGCGTCGGCCGACACGGGAACGCGGATGCGGTCGAAGCCTCCGCCGCTGATCATCGGACGTCCGCCGCGGGCGTGGCCCGGCGGAAACTGCTGCGGGGCCGTAGCGGCCCACTGGGCGCGCAGACAGTGATCATCGGCGCCGCTCCTCCTCGTCCATGGGCCGACACGCGGCCACTCCCTGTACCGGCGGGGGCGTGAACCCCCCACGTTGCTCACCGTCCATGACGGCCGCATCTCCCCGCGGTGACCAGTGTGTAGCACCTCTGCGGGCCTGCGTACCAATCGCGAGACGGAGGGTGTTCGACCGTCGGCCGCCGCCCGTTCACCGCCACGTTCCCACCCCGGCCGACCCCCGACCACGGTACGTACGGACGGTTTTCTGAATCCATCCGGCTCCCGGTGACCGAGTGTCGCGCACTTCTCCCGCCGAATCGATCCAGTCGGGCGTGCCGAAAAGACCCGTACGCGTCGGCGCGTACGGGTCCGGGGCAGCGAGCGGGCGGAGCCTCAGGCGGCGAGAGTCTGGATCGCCCACTGCATGCGGGCGACGGCGGTCTCCGGGTGCTCGCCGAACTCGGCGGCCAGGCGGACCGCGCAACCGTCCGCGCCGCCGCAGGTGAGCAGCGCGCCCGCGATCGCCGCGCGAACCTGCTCCGGCGTCGGCAGGTCGGAGGGCTGCAGAGCGCTGACGAACAGTGCCTCGGCGTCGATGATGGTGCTCATGACTTTCCCCTTCCTCGTGCGCTGCCCCGGTTGCTGTCTTGGTGCATTTAGAGTGCGCCTAGGAAGCGGCCGGAACGATCGGCCGTTGGACACTTGATCTGTCTACTCCCGAACACTTGCGAATACGCCGTTCGGTTGAGGCTCGGGTGCAATTCGCGCCGACGTATTCGGCACTTGCCATTTCCACGCTAGGGTGCGCGCGTCCTAGCTGCTCAGCGCCTTGTCCAGCGCCGAATCGCGCGGGGAAATTACCACCGGCGGCCGGTCGCGCAGAGCGTCCGCGGCGGCCTTGAGCGCAGCCGGTACCTCGCGTATCCGGTTGCGCCACAGCGTCATGTCTCGACACGAGTCACACCGCCCGGCGACCCCGTCGGCGTCGATTCCGACGTGCCGGCACAGCGACACCGCCCGGGGTAGGTGGAACGCCTGACTCACCAGCAGCGCACGCCGCACTCCGTAGACCTGGTACGCCCGCGCGCAGGTGTCGTAGCTGTCCAGCCCGTTCGGGTCCGCGACGATCCGGTCGGCCGGGACGCCACGCGCCGTCAGGTACCGCGTCATCGACGACGTTTCGTTCCCGGACGTCCCGTTCCCGTCGCCGGAGACCAGCAACGCCTTGACCTTGCCCGCCCGGTACAGTTCCGCGGCGATGTCCAGCCGCCCGGCCAGGAACGGCTTGGGCGTCCCGTCCGGCCGTAACTGGGCGCCGAACACGATCGCGACCGGGGCGTCCGGCGCTGCGGCGACGGTGTCGTACCGGTGCCCCGACGACCCGGTCCAGGTCCAGGTCACGGCGGCGCCCACGACGACGGCCCCGAGGACGACCAGCCCGATCACCAGCGTGAGGAGCCGCCGACGCTTCCGCGGCGTGGCCTTCGTAGTCTGTGCGTCCGAAGTCTGGGCATCCGAAGTCTGGGCGTCCGAACTCGGGGCGTCGGAATCGGAAGGTTCAGCCGACGACACGTCGGTTGCGTCGCTCACGCCACCAGACAACCAGTTGTCCGCAACTGCGTTACGTTCACCGTCGTGGGTGCACAGAGCGCAGGAACCGCCACCATCGATCCAGCCCTGGCCGCCCTGGCCACCGCGCACGGGGTCGCCACCGAATACGTCGGGTCGACCGGCCGGCCGGAGACCGTCACCGCGTCCACGGTCGTCGCCGTGCTCGGCGCGCTCGGCGTCGCGGCCGACACGCCGGAGGCGGTCGCGAAGTCGCTGGCCGACGCCGAGCTGACACCCTGGCGGCGGCTACTGCCGCCGACCGTGGTCGTGCCCGCGGACGAGCCCGCCACCGTCGTGGTCCGCTCCCCCGCGGGTGGGTCGCTGTCCGCGCGCGTCCTGACCGAGCAGGGCCCCTCCGTCACCGCCACTGCTTCTGTGGACGTCACCGAGGCGCGCACCGTGGACGGGGTGCAGCGGGAGGCCCGCACCGTGGCCCTGCCCGCGCTGCCGCCCGGCTGGCACCGGCTGGAGGTCTCGACCGGCGCGGAGACCGGTGAGGCCGTGCTGATCGCCGCCCCGGCCCGGGTGCCGTACCCGGCCGGTGCGGGCCGCGTATGGGGCTGGATGCTCCAGCTGTACGCGCTGCGCGGCGCCGACTCGTGGGGGATCGGTGACTACGGCGACCTGCGGGAGCTGGTCCGCTGGAGCGGCACCGAGCTGAGCGCCGGTGCGGTGGTCTGCAACCCGCTGCACGCGCCGTCGCCGGTGCTGCCGCTGGAGAACTCGCCGTACTACCCGTCGAGCAGGCGCTTCCGGAGCCCGCTCTACCTGCGGATCGCGGACACCGCCGAGTACCGGGCGGCGTCGCCGGAGCAGCGGGCGGCGGTCGACGCGCTGCGGCCGGAGGCACCGGCCGACCGGATCGTGCGCGACCCGGTGTGGACCGCGAAACTCGCCGCGCTGGAGCTGCTGTTCCCGCTCGCAGCGTCCGGAGATCGCGCCACCGCACTCACGGGCTACCGAGCGGAACAGGGCCAGGGCCTGGAGGACTTCGCGACGTTCTGCGCGCTCGCCGAGGAGCTCGGCGTCCCCTGGCAGTCCTGGCCCGCCGAGCTGCACCACCCCGCCGCGGACGCGGTGGCCGCCGCGCGCCATCGGCTGGCGGACCGCGTCGACTTCCACGCCTGGCTACAGTTCCTCTGCGACGAGCAGCTCGCCGCGGTCGGCGACGCCGCCCGCGAGGCGGGCATGCCGGTCGGCGTCGTGCACGACCTCGCGGTCGGCGTCGACCCCGGTGGTGCCGACGCCTGGGGCCTGCAGGACGTGCTCGCCGACGGCGCGACGACCGGAGCGCCGCCGGACTCGTTCAACCAGCACGGCCAGAACTGGGAACTCCCCCCGTGGAACCCGCGGCGTCTGGCCGAGGCCGGTTACGGCCCGTACCGGGACATGCTCCGGGCCACGCTGCGGTCGGCGGGCGGCGTCCGCATCGACCACGTGCTCGGCCTGTTCCGGCTCTGGTGGGTGCCTGCGGGCCGGCCCGCGACCGAGGGCACCTACGTTCGCTACGACCCGGACGCGTTCCTCGGCGTGCTCGCGCTCGAGGCGCACCGCGCCGGGGCACTGGTGGTCGGCGAGGATCTCGGCACGGTCGAGCCGCACGTCGCCACCGCACTGGCCGCGCGGGACGTGCTGGGCAGCAACGTGATCTGGTTCGAGCGGGACGACCCGGACCCGGCCGTGGACGCGCCCGGCGAGCTGCCGTCGCGGCCGCGGCCGCCCGCCACCTGGCGGGAGGGCGCCGCGGCCAGCGTCACCACGCACGACCTGCCGACCGCGGCCGGGTTCCTGACCGGTGAGCACGTGCGGGTCCGGGCCGAGCTGGGTGTCCTCGGCCGGTCGGTCGAGGAGGAGACCGCGACGGCGGTGTCCGAGCGCGCCGCGCTTCTGGATCTGATCCGCTCGGAGGGGTTGCTGACCGAGCCGGACGGGTCCGGCGAGGAGACGATTCGCGCGCTGCACGCGCTGCTGGTCCGGACGCCGTGCCGGCTGGTGCTCGCCGCGCCCGGCGACGCCGTCGGCGATCTGCGGCAGCCGAACCTGCCCGGCACCACCGACGAGTACCCGAACTGGCGGCTGCCGCTCGCGGTGCCGGGCGACGCCCCGGGTGAGCACCGGCCGGTGACGCTGGAGGAGTTCCGCGCCTCCGACCGGGTCCGCCGCTTCGCCGAGGTGCTCGCCGGGGTCCGCGCGAGATGACGCGTTCCCGGCCTCTACGGTCGGCTGAGAGGCCGGGAATCCGTCACACGGCGTGGGGCTCCCGTTCGGCGGGGCGGTTGCTGTTCAGGTGGACCGGGATCGTGTCGAAGCCCCGGAGCGTCCGGGTGCCGCGGAGGGACGGCTTACCGGCCAGGGACAGGTCGGGGAAGCGCTCGAACAGGCGCCGCAGCCCGATCTCGCCCTCCAGCCGCGCGAGCGACGCCCCGATGCAGTAGTGCGCGCCGCTGGAGAACGCCAGGTGCTCCCGCGCGTTCGACCGCCGGACGTCGAAGCGGTGCGGGTCCGGGAAGACGTCCGGGTCGCGGTTGGCCCCGCCGATCATCGCCGTGACGAACGACCCGGCCTTCACCGGCACCCCGCACACCTCGGTGTCCCGGATCGACCGCCTGCTGGTGGCCTGCACCGGCGACTCGTACCGCAGCATCTCGTCCACCGCGTTCGCCCACAGCGAGGGGTCGGCGGCCAGCGCGACGCGCTCCTCGGGGTTCTCGATCAGCAGGACCGCCCCGCTCCCCAGCAGGTTGACGGTCGTCTCGAACCCGGCCGCGAGCAGCAGCCCGGCGATCGCGAGCAGCTCCCGGTCGTCGAGCTTCCCGCTCTCGTCGTCGAGGTGGACGAGCTTGCTGACGATGTCGTCGCCCGGCTCCCGGCGCAGCCGCTCGAAGTGGCTGTACATCCAGTCCGACATCTCTTCGAGCGCGGTCTCGGACTCGACGAACTGCCGGTACGACAGGCCGATGTCGAGGACCGGCGCCGCCATCGAGCCCCAGGTGAGGAACTGCCGCCGCATGTCCAGCGGCACGCCCAGGATCTCCGCGATCACGGTGACCGGGAGCAGGCTGGCGAACTCGGCCACCAGATCCACCGGTTCGCCGTGCGGCCGCGCCGCCATGGCGTCCAAAAGTTCTGTCGTTCGTTCTTCGACGCGCGCGCGGAGCGCCTCGACCGCCTTCGCGGTGAACACCCGGCTGACCAGCCGCCGGTAGCGGGTGTGGTCCGGCGCGTTCGTGACCAGCAGCGACGGCGGGTCGATCGGACCGACGATCCGCTCGTCGGCCGCGACCCGGGTGAGCAGGTGGCGCGCGACCCACGGCATCTCGTCGGGGTCGAACCCGACCGCGAACGCGTCGCTGCGCAGGACCGAGGTGACCGCCTCGTGGCTGACGGCCTGCATCATCAGCCGGCCGGGCACCAGCGGCCCGCGGGCCCGGATCTCGTCGTAGGTCGCGTACGGGTCCGCCCTGGCCGCGGGGTCGGACAGGATGCGCGCGTGCAGGTCACCCTTGCGGTGCGCCCTTCCGATCACGACCCGCGCCACCCCGTGCCGGCCGATCCACCGGATCCTGGTCTTCACCGACACGTCACACTCTCCTCGGTTCACCCGTGCGTCGAACCGCTCCATTGTGTCGTTGCCCGCGGCGGCTGCGGACGCGTTCGCGAGAGCTTGTCGCATTCTGTTCCTGACATCGGATGTCAGCTACTTGCACCAGAGTGGCGGGTGTCCGTTTCTTCGAGGAGGTAACGCTATGACCGTCCCCGACGACGTCGGTGCGTACAACCGGGAACTGATCCGGAAGTTCCGCGAGAGCCGTGGAGCAGCGATGGGCGATCGTCCGCTCCTGCTCCTCACCACGGTGGGGGCCCGGTCCGGGCAGGCGCGCACCAGCCCGATGATGTACATCCCGGACGGTGACCGGCTGCTGGTCGTGCCGTCCAACGCCGGCGCGCCCCGGCACCCCGCCTGGTATCACAACCTCGTCGCGAACCCGCGCGTGACGGTGGAGGTCGGTAGCGAGACCTACGAGGCCGACGCGGTCGTCGCCGAAGGCGAGGAGCGGGACGCGCTGTTCGCCCGCATCGCGGAGCAATATCCGTTCTTCACCGACCACCAGGCGAAGACCACCCGGGTGATCCCGGTTGTCGCCTTGGTGAGGTCGTCCGACTCCCCGGGTTAGGCTTGCCTAAGATGTGCGTGCGGCCGTTCCGAGCCGCGCGGGGCGGGAGGAGACGTTCATGGCCGGTCGGTCCCGGTTGTACGCCGAGAAGGTCGAACTGGCCTACGACCAGCGGGTCGTCGCCGAGAATCTGGACGTCGAGATCCCGGACGGTTCGCTGACCGTCATCGTCGGCCCGAACGCCTGCGGCAAATCGACGCTGTTGCGCGCGCTCGCGCGGATGCTCAAGCCGAAGTCGGGCGCAGTCCACCTCGACGGGGAGCTGATCAGCGCGCTGCCGTCGAAGGAGGTCGCGCGCCGGCTCGGGCTCCTGCCGCAGAGCCCGACCGCGCCGGACGGCATCACGGTGGCCGACCTCGTCTCCCGGGGCCGCTACCCGCACCAGAAGCTGCTCCGCCAGTGGTCGCGAGAGGACGAGCGGGTCGTCGCCGAGTCGATGGCCGCGACCGGCGTGCAGGACCTGGCGCTACGGTTGGTCGACGAGCTCTCCGGCGGTCAGCGGCAGCGGGTGTGGCTGGCGATGGCATTGGCACAGCAGACCCCGATCCTGCTGCTCGACGAGCCGACCACCTTTCTGGACATCGCGCACCAGCTCGAGGTGCTCGACCTCTGCGCCGAGCTGCACGAGCGAGAGAACCGGACGCTCGTCGCGGTGCTGCACGACCTCAACCACGCCTGCCGGTACGCGACGCACCTGATCGCGATGCGCGCCGGAAAGGTGGTGGCGGAGGGGCCGCCGGCCGAGGTCGTGACCGCGGCGCTCGTCGAGGAGGTTTTCGGGTTGCCGTGTCAGGTGGTGCCGGACCCGGAGACCGAGACGCCGCTGGTGATCCCGGCAGCGCGCCGGCGGCGCCAGGCGGCGGCGGCCGTTACGCCGTAGGACGCGCGGCGTGCCTGCGCCGTGCGGGGGCGCGGGGGCGCGGGGGCGCGGCGTGCCTGCGCCGCGCAGGGGCGCGGGGGCGCGGCGTGCCTGCGCCGCGCAGGGGCGCGGGGGCGCGGCGTGCCTGCGCCGCGCAGGGGCGCGGCGCACGGGGGCGCGGCGTCGTACCGCACCGCCGGGCCGCAGACCGCAAGACCGCGCGCCACCGCACCGCGCCCCCCGGGCCGCAGGCCGCGCACCGCGCACCGCGCACCGCGCCCCCCGGGCCGCAGGCCGCAGACCGCGCACCACCGCACCGCGCCCCCCGGCCGCACACCGCACACTGCACACCACCGCACCGCGCCCCCGGCCGCACACCGCACCGCGCACCACCGTGCCGCGCCAGTTCCCCGCGCCGCCGCGCCGTTGCGCCATGGGGCCGCGCGCCTGGCCGCCTGGCCGCACTACCGCCCGGCCGCCCGGCCTCACCACCGCCCGGCCCCCGGCCCCCGGCCGCATGGCCGCATGGCCGATGGCCGCATGGCCGCACCGCGGCATGGCACGGTGCGTCGAGGCGGCCATGGCCACCGCTGACCCGGCCGGACACGATCGTTCCCGGCGAACTCCGCGAATAGTCCACGCCGCGACGCCACCTCCCTTACGCTGCGGAATGAACGTTCATTCCGCAGCGGCGTGGAGGACGACATGGCAGCAGCACAGCTCCGGATCTTCGACCTGATGGCCTGCAACGTGTACTGGGACTTCGAGACCCCGGACCCGCGTGAGCAGCACAAGTTCCTGGTGGCCTTCTACCCCACCGGCGGTCCCCCCGTGCACGAGCTGATCGACACGATCACCGCGTACGGCCCGAACGGCTACCGCGTCGAGATCGCCAACCAGCCGTTCACTCCGAAGAACCGCAACGGGCACATCTACGACCGCACCACCGACTCGCACTGGTACATGCTCAATCTGGCCACCGGCTTCATGGAGGCCGGCGAGTACCGCATCGAGGTCACCCCGAAGGACGGCGGCGCACCGGTCGTCGCGTCGCGGGTGCAGCAGGCCGGACCGACCGAGGCGCTGGTCGGCGCATACGAGAACCACCGCAAGGAGATCTACGACTCGTTCACACCCGGCCAGGGCGACGTGCTCGACGCGGACGCACCCCGACAGGGCGTCGACGTGCGCTGGTCGCCGCTCAGCACGCTGTCCGGACAGGACGCGTACTACATTTTCCGGCTCGCCCGAGGCGCCTCGATCGCCGAGTTCGACACCCAGAACCTGCACTGGTGGGACAACATCTTCATCCAGCGCGTCACCGACCCGACAGCCGGACTGAACCGCGAGACGGTGACGGTCACCGCACCACTCGAGCCCGGCGCGCCGTACGTCTACTTCACCGAGATCACCGACAGCAACGCGATGGGCGACACGAACATCTGCGTCTTCCAGCCGCATCAGTCCTTCCGGGCGTGAACCGTGCCGATCGGTGACTAGACGCCCTGTTAGCCTCGCGGCGTGGAACGACAGTCGGTGACGCGCTCGGTCGCGGCGACCGGCAAGAGGGCGGCCATTCTGCGGGCCGCCCTCGTCACGTTCGCCGAGCGCGGGGTGAACGGCGTCGCCGTCCCGGAGATCGCGACGCAGGCGCAGGTCGGCACCGGCACGATCTATCGGTATTTTCCGAACAAGGAAGCGCTCGTCAACGAGCTCTACCAGGAGCAGAAGCGATTCCTGCAGGACGAGATCTTCACCGGGCTGGACGAGTTCCCGAGCGGTGGTGAACGCTTCACCGAGTTCTGGCGACGCCTCGCCGCGTTCGCACGCGCCCACCCGGAGGCGTACCGGTTCCTCGAACTGCAGGACCACCGGCCCTATCTCGACCGGCCGAGCCGCGAACTCGAGGTGGACGTGCTGGCACCGGCGCTGGACCAAATGCGCCGGCTCCGGGCGGCTGGCGTGGTGCGCAGCGACGTCCGTCCCGAAGTGTTGATGGCACTGATCTGGGGCGCGTTCGTCAACCTCTTCAAAGCCGAGCGGAGCGGGCACCTGGTCCTGACCGACGCCGACATCACCGCCGCCGGCGAGGCGTGCTGGACGATGTGCGTCGCCTCTTCGTCGCAACGGCACTAGAGCGTCTGTTTCCGCTTGTGGACAGCGGTTTTCTGTCGGTGGGCGCCGATAGAATCTCGCACATGAGTTCGATGGTCGGGTGTGTGGCGGTGTTGCGGGAGCTGGCCGGGGAAGACCTCGGCGGGCTCCCCGATTCCGCGCAGCTCGGCCGGGTGGAGGACTGGGAAGAAATCGTGCGGGTGGCCCAGGCCGGGCTCGCCGAAGCCGTGGGTGCGGTGCACCGCCGGGGCGCGGTCGCCTACAACGGTGCCCCGTCGACGAAGGCCTGGCTCCAAGGCTCCTTGAGAATGACCTCGGGTGAGGCCAGCGCTCTGGTGGACACCGCGCGCCGGTTACCGGTGCTGCCGCGTTTCGCCGCCGCCCTGTCCGCCGGCACGGTGTCCTTCGGACATGTGAAGGTCGCCGCTTGGCTCGCCCGGAAAGTCGACGCGGTCGATCCGGACCTGGTGCCCGTCGCTGAGGAGATGCTGTTCGAGAACGCCCACCAGCTCAGCTGCTCAGAGCTGCGGCAGATCGCCAAACGCATCCTCGAGCACCTGCTCCCGGCGAAGGAGCATCCGCCGGAACCCGAACGCGCGGTGTATCTGGGTCAGACCTACGACGACATCTGGGACCTCAAAGGCTCCCTCTCGCCCGAATGCGGAGCGATGCTGCAGACCTACTTCGCGACCCTGCCCAAACCCGATCCCGAAGACATGCGCTCAGCGGCCGAACGCCGCCACGACGCCCTCCGGGACCTCATCCGGCACATCCTGGACACCGGCGAGCTTCCCACCACCGCCGGCGAACAACCCCACCTCACCGTGCTGGTGCACGCCAGTGACCTCCGCCGCACCCCGACCGGCCGCACCGTCCTGGCCGACACCCCGCCCCCCACGCCTGACACTCCACTGCCCGACTATCTAGTCCGGCCGGACGACGAATGGCCCCTCGACACCGACGGGGAGCAGGAGTGGGTCACCGACTGGGACTGGGACGTGGTCGCCGACTGTGATTGGGACGTGGTCACCGACTGGCTCACCGACCCCCAGCACCAACCCGAACCCGCGGCCCCCACTCGCCACTACCCCGCCAGCGGCCCCGGCGGCTTCGACACGCGCCCCGGCGGCTCCGGCGGCGGCTCGGGTAACGGTGACCTCGGCCGCTCCAGCAGTGGCTCCGGCGGCGACCGGGGTAACAGCGCCAGCCGTGGCTCCGGCGGCGGCCCGGGAAGCGATGGCCTCGGCGGCTCCGGCGGTGGCTCGGGCGGCTCGGGAAGTGGCTCCGGTCGTGGTCCCCGGGTCTGGGTTCCCGGTAGCCGGTGGGTCCCCGGACCCGGCGACGGCGGCCGCACCGACTTCGGCGACACCCTCCCCCTCGAAGCCATCGACCGCATCGCCTGCGACGCCGCGATCAACCGCATCATCCTCGGACCCGACGACGTCCCCATCGCCGTCGGACGCCGCACCCGCCTCGTCCCACCCACCATGCGCCGCGGCCTCGTCGTAAGGGACCAGGGCTGCCGATTCCACTACTGCACCCGCCCACCCCACTGGACCCAAGCCCACCACATCATCCCCTGGACCCACGGCGGACCAACCGACATGAACAACCTCATCCTCCTGTGCGGCTT
>NZ_FRCS01000023.1 GCF_900143005.1 Cryptosporangium aurantiacum | reverse complement strand
ACCTCGAGGGCGGGGATCGAGCGGGCGATGCCGTCGATCTTGGCTTGGCGGGTGCGGACCATCAGGTCGTGGTTGGCCGGGTCGTAGGAGATGTTGCCCGACCCGTCAGCCTTCTCGATCCCGCCGATCCGGTGTTCGAGACCGGGCGTGCCGGGGACCGCCCACGGCCGGGCCAAGGTCTCCGGGTCACGCAGATACGGCCAGAACTCCTCGCCGTGGTTGCGTTCGGTCGCGAATTCCGTGCGCAGATCCGGAAGGTTCTCCACGGACGGCACCTGCCACGGCTCCGAGCCGTTCGCGAGGTACCCGTCGGAGAGCAGGAACACCGGTGTGCGGTAGGTGATCGCGATCCGCGCGGCCTCGATCGCCGCGTCGAAACAGTCCGACGGCGACCGCGGGGCGACGATCGGCACCGGGGCTTCACCGTTGCGGCCGAACATCGCCTGCAACAGGTCCGACTGCTCGGTCTTGGTCGGCAGGCCCGTGGAGGGCCCACCGCGCTGGACGTCGACGATGACCAGCGGCAGCTCCAGGCTGACGGCCAGACCGATGGTCTCGGACTTCAGCGCGATGCCCGGGCCGGAGGAGGTGGTGATGCCGAGCGCCCCACCGAAGCTCGCGCCGAGGGTGGCGCCGATCGCGGCGATCTCGTCCTCGGCCTGGAACGCCCGCACTCCGAACCGCTTGTGCTTCGACAGTTCGTGCAGCACGTCCGAGGCGGGGGTGATCGGGTAGGCGCCCAGGAAGATCGGGAGTTCGGCGCGTTGCCCGGCAGCCAGCAGGCCGTAGGCCAGGGCGAGGTTGCCGGAGATGTTCCGGTAGGTGCCCTGCGGCATCGGCGCGGGCTTGACCTCGTACGTGACCGAGAAGTCCTCGGTGGTCTCGCCGTAGTTCCAGCCGGCCTTGAGCGCCGCGACGTTCGCGGCGGCCACCTCGGGCTTGGTCGCGAACTTCTTCTCCAAGAACCCGATGGTCGAATCCACCGGCCGGGAGTAGAGCCAGGACACCAGACCGAGGGCGAACATGTTCTTCGCCCGGCCGGCGTCCTTGCGGGAGAGCCCGAGGCCCTCCACAGCCTGCAGCGTCAGGTCGGTCAGCTCCAGCGAGTGGACGTGGTAGGCCTCCAGAGACCCGTCCTCGAGCGGATTCGCCTGGTAGCCGACCTTCGCCAAAGCCCGCTTGGTGAAGTCATGGGTATCCACGATGATCGTCGCCCCACGCGGCAAATCACCCAGATTCGCCTTCAACGCCGCCGGGTTCATCGCCACCAACACATCCGGCCGATCCCCCGGCGTCATGATGTCGTGATCAGCGAAGTGCACCTGAAAACTCGACACCCCCGGCAACGTCCCCTGAGGCGCCCGAATCTCCGCCGGGAAATTCGGCAACGTCGACAGATCATTCCCGAACGACGCGGTCTCCGACGTGAACCGATCCCCGGTCAACTGCATCCCATCACCGGAATCCCCGGCAAACCGGATCACCACACGGTCCAACCGCTGGACCTGCTTGCTCACTCGGCTGTCCTCCTCTGCCACACCTCGGGCCCCGGTGCGGCCTGTTGCCGGACTTTGTTCCCGATGCTACGTCGGTATGTCAGTCTTCTCGGCTTTCGGTGCGACGCCGAGACTCTTGTTACCGCCGTCACATAGGTCGCCCTAACGGGCGACGCCGAAGGTTACCCGTTGTGCAGGGCCCGGCCGCTCGGGCGGCCTGGAAACTGTTCGGTCGTCCAGGGTCTTCGGGCCGGTCGGCGGGGTCTTCGGGCGAAGGGGCGAGGTTCGCCCGGGCCGACGCGACGATCACCATCGGTGACCAGCGAAAATATGTCACCCAGTGTCGGAAAGGTGCGGACCGAACGTTTGGTTCCACTCCGAAGGTTCTCGCTCCACCTGACGCGTCACCGGTGCTTTCCACGGCGGGTGGGTACTCCGCTGAGGCGACGTGGCCACGACCGAGGGGAGCAGAGATGAGCCAGCCATGGGTGGACGGCGATCAGCGTTGGGTCGACGGGGACCTGGAGTCCGGTGCCGACCCGGAACCGGCGGAGAGCCCGACCGCGACGCGGCCGACCGACACCGGGCGCGGCGAGCAGCCCGACCTTCAACCGGCGGAGGGAACGATCACCGAGGAGTGATCGTGCCCGTCCACCGTGACGCCCGGCTGAACCGGACGGGCGTCATACGGGCACGGCCGAGCCCGGTTTCGGGCAGGCGCACCGACGCGCAGATCCCGGGATCGTGTGCTGAGCAGCACTCATAACCATTAGCTAAACGGGCAAGAACGGGCGGCATTCCGCCCACACAACCTGTTGGAGCCATTAAAAGGAGGTGTTAAACAGGTCACAGAACCGAGAACAGCCGAGTCGCCGCCGACTCGGACCGTCGCCGAAGGGGGCCCGGGATGCGTGCTGAGGAACGTCAACACCGCATCCTCGCCCGGGCCCGCAGCGACGGTCGGGTAGAGGTGAGCGGCATCGCGGCGGACCTGGCCGTCGCGCCGGAGACCGTCCGCCGCGACCTCCGGCTGCTCGAACAGCACGGGCTGGTCCGGCGCACGCACGGCGGCGCCTACCCGGTGGAGAGTGCCGGCTTCGAGACGAACCTCGCCAACCGTGCGACGCTCCGGGTGCCGGAGAAGCGTCGGATCGCTGCCGCGTCCGTCGAGTTACTCGGGGACGCCGAGACGATCTACATCGACGAGGGCTTCGGCCCGCAACTGGTCGCCGAGGCCCTGCCGCCCGGCCGACCGCTCACCGTGATCACCGCGAGCATCCCGGTCGCGAGCCACCTGGCCACCAAGCCGGATACGACGGTCTACCTGCTCGGCGGCCGGGTGCGCGGCCGGACGCTGGCCACCGTCGACCACTGGGCCACCCAGATGCTCGCCGGGTTCGTCATCGACCTGGCGTTCCTCGGCGCCAACGGCATCTCCCGTCGTTACGGCCTGACGACGCCCGACCCCGCGGTCGCCAACGTCAAGGCCCAGGTCGTCCGGGCATCCCGGCGGCGGGTCTTCGCCGGCGTCCACACGAAGTTCGGCGTGAACAGCTTCTGCCGGTTCGCGTCGGTCGCCGACTTCGAGGCGATCGTCACCGACACCGGCCTGTCCGCCGTCGAAGCGCAGCGCTACTCCGTACTCGGGCCACAGGTGATCCGGGCATGATCCTCACCGTTACGCCGAACCCCAGCCTGGATCGCACGTTCACGCTGACCGGCATCCGGCTCGGCGAACTCAACCGGGCCGCGGTCGACACCGTGGAGGCGAGCGGCAAGGGCGTCAACGTCGCCCGAGCTTTGCACGCGGTCGGCGTCCGCACCGCCGTGGTACTGCCTGCGGGCGGACCGGAAGGCACTCACCTGGGCTCGCTGCTGGAGGCCGAAGGCCTCCCGCACCGGATCGTCGCGACCGACGCCCCGGTCCGCACGAACGTGACGCTGCTCGAGCCCGGTCGCACCACGAAGGTCAACGCGCCGGGCAGCCCGCTCACCGCCGCGGACGCCGACGCGCTGGTCACCGCCGTCGCGGACCTGGCACTGGGCGCGGACTGGGTGGTGTGCAGCGGATCGCTCCCGCCGGACACGCCGCCGGAGCTGATCGGCCGGATCGTCGAGGCCGGACGCCTGGCCGGTGCGCAGACTGCGGTGGACGCCTCCGGTGAGGCGCTGGCCGCGGCGGTCGAGGCCGGGCCCGACGTGCTGGCGCCGAACGCCGAGGAGTTGGCGGAGCTCACCGGCCGGGTGTTCCCACCCGGCGGGCGGCCGCTCGTGCGGGCCGCGCTCGACGCGGCGCACACGCTGGCCGGTCAGACCGGCGGCGGGGTCCTGGTCAGCCTCGGGCCGGACGGAGCGGTCTGGGTCGACGTGGAGGCTGCGCTGCATGCGTCCGGACCGCCGGTGACCCCGGTGAACACCGCAGGGGCCGGCGACGCGCTGCTGGCCGGGTGGCTCAGCGAGGGCCCTGATCCGGCTGGGCGGCTCCGGACCGCCGTGGCCTGGGGTACTGCCGCCTGTCTTCTGCCCTCGACCTCGGGGAACGTCGCCGCGACGGCCGACCTCGATCGCATCCGGATCTACGACCTCGGAGTTCCCGCAGCAGGCCCGTAACCCGCATTGCGTTCCGTAACAACCAACCCCCTTTATCCCCCGCGGAGGCGCTCGTGGCTCGCGTTGGCTCTACGCCATTACGCAGAGTAATCGCATCGGTATCGTGTGTTGTCCTCGCGTCGATGGCGCTCAGCGCCTGTAGCGGCGCGGGCGGCGGTGGTACGTCGAGCGACGGCAAGACCGTCAACGTCCTGATGGTCAACAACCCCCAGATGCTCGACATCCAGAAGCTGACCGCGGACAACTTCACCAAAGAGACCGGCATCAAGGTCAACTACACGGTCCTGCCGGAGAATGACGTCCGGGACAAGATCAGCCAGGAGTTCTCCAGTCAGGCCGGTCAGTACGACGTCGCGACGATCTCGAACTTCGAGGTGCCGTCGTACGCGAAGAACAACTGGCTCGCGCCGCTCGACGACTACGTGAGCAAGGACAGCGAGTTCGACCAGGACGACGTCCTCGGCTCGATGACGAAGTCGCTGACCGCGGAGGACGGCAAGCTCTACGCCGAGCCGTTCTACGGCGAGTCCTCGTTCCTCATGTACCGCAAGGACGTGTTCCAGGCCAAGGGTCTGACGATGCCGGAGAAGCCGACCTGGCAGCAGGTCGCCGACCTCGCCGCCAAGGTCGACAACGCACAGCCCGGCATGCGCGGCATCTGCCTCCGTGGCCTGCCCGGCTGGGGTGAGGTGTTCGCGCCGCTGACCACCGTCGTCAACACGTTCGGCGGTACCTGGTTCGAGAAGGACTGGACGCCGAAGGTCAACGCGCCGGAGTTCCAGCAGGCCACGCAGTTCTATGTGGATCTGGTCCGCAAGCACGGCGAGTCGGGCGCTCCGCAGGCCGGCTTCACCGAGTGCCTGAACAACATGCAGCAGGGCAAGGTCGCGATGTGGTACGACGCCACGTCCGCCGCCGGTTCGCTGGAGGCGAGCGACTCCCCGGTCTCGGGCAAGCTCGGTTACGTCGAGGCGCCGGTCGTCAAGACCAAGAGCTCCGGCTGGCTCTACACCTGGGCCTGGGGCATCCAGAAGGCCAGCAAGCGCCAGGACAACGCCTGGAAGTTCATCTCCTGGGCGTCGAGCAAGAAGTACGAGGAGCTGGTCGGCACCAAGCTCGGCTGGGCGAAGGTGCCGTCGGGTAAGCGCCAGTCGCTCTACGACAACCCGAAGTACCAGGAAGCCGCCTCGGCGTTCTACAAGGTCACCGACCTGGCGATCACCAACGCCGACCCGGAGAACCCCGGTGTGCAGCCCCGACCCGCGCCCGGCATCCAGTTCGTCGGCATCCCCGAATTCACCGACCTGGGGACACAGGTCTCCCAGGAAGTGAGCGCGGCGATCGCCGGTCGGCAGTCGGTCAAGGAAGCGCTGGACAAGGGCCAGGAACTGGCTCAGAAGGTCGCTGACAAATACAAGTGATCCCCCTCCCGGCCGGGCTGCACCACGGCCCGGCCGGGCCCTCCGATGGCGCCGAGAGGGGTTATCCGATGACCGCCATCGCTCCGACCGCAGAGAAACCGGCTCCGCCGAGCCCCGAGCGCACGCCGACCGCGCTGCGCCGGGCCGGGGACTGGTCCCGCCGCGCACCGCTGCTGCCGGCCCTGGTGTTCCTGATCATCGTCACCCAGCTGCCGTTCGTCGCGACGCTGGTGATCTCGTTCATGGACTGGAACTCGCTCTACCCCGACCAGCGCGGGTTCGCCGGCGTCAGCAACTACGTCGACGTGTTCACCGACGCGACGCTGCGCGACTCGGTGATCACCACGATCATCCTCACGGTCTCGGTCGTGCTGATCAGCCTGGTGTTCGGGCTCGGCATCGCGCTGCTGCTCAACCGGTCGTTCCGCGGCCGCGGTGCGGTGCGGACGCTGATGATCGCACCGTTCCTGGTCGTGCCCGTGGCGGCCGCGCTGCTCTGGAAGCACGCGCTGTTCAACCCCGAATACGGCCTGCTGAACGGCGTCCTGACCTGGCTGTTCGGGGCCGACGCACCGCAACCGGACTGGATCACCGAAGCGCCGCTCGCGGCGGTCGTGGCCTCCCTGGTCTGGCAGTGGACGCCGTTCATGATGCTGATCCTGCTCGCCGGCCTGCAGAGCCAGCCGCTCGACGCGCTGGAGGCCGCGAAGGTCGACGGCGCTTCGGCGGTCCAGACGTTCCGGTACCTCACGCTGCCGCACATGCGGCGGTACCTGGAGCTGGGTGCGCTGCTCGGTTCGATCTACATCGTCCAGAACTTCGACGCGGTGTTCACGCTGACGTCCGGCGGCCTGGGCACGGCGAACCTGCCGTACACGATCTACACCACGTTCTACCAGGCACATGACTACGGACGAGCCTCCGCGGCCGGTGTGGTCGTGGTGGCCGGGACGATCGCGATCGCGACGTTCGCGCTGCGGGTCGTCTCGTCCCTGTTCCGTGAAGAGGAGGGTCGGGCATGAGGGCAAAACCGCTCCTCGGCCTGCTGGCCTGGATCGTCGGCATCACGTTCTTCCTGCCGGTGGCCTGGATGGTGCTCACCGCGTTCCACAGCGAGCAGGACGCCGCCACCAACCCACCCTCGATCGCCGCCGACCTGACGCTCGACGGCTTCCGCGAGTTCTTCGGCGCCACCAGCGGAGCTTCGCCGTGGCCACCGCTGATCAACTCGGCGACCGCGTCGATCGTCTCCACGCTGCTCGTGCTCGCGCTCTCGATCCCGGCGGCCTACGCGCTCTCGATCCGGCCGGTCCGCAAGTGGACCGACGTGCTGTTCTTCTTCCTCTCGACAAAGATGCTGCCGGTCGTCGCCGGTCTGCTGCCGATCTACCTGATCGCCCAGCAGGCCGGGATGCTCGACAACATCTGGACGCTGGTCATCCTCTACACGTCGATGAACCTGCCGATCGCGGTCTGGATGATGCGGTCGTTCCTCGCCGAGGTGCCGATCGAGATCCTGGAGGCAGCCGCGATCGACGGCGCCGGGCTGGTCACCGTGCTTCGGCGGGTGATCGTGCCGGTGGCGATGCCGGGCATCGCGGCCACCGCGCTCATCTGCTTCATCTTCAGCTGGAACGAAATGCTGTTCGCCCGGGTCCTCACCGGGGTCGTGGCACAGACCGCTCCGGTGTTCCTGACCAGCTTCGTCACCAGCCAGGGCCTGTTCCTGGCCAAGGTGTGCGCCGCCGCGACGGTGATCTCGCTGCCGGTGCTGGCCGCCGGGTTCGCCGCCCAGGACAAGTTGGTCCAGGGTCTCTCGCTCGGCGCTGTCAAGTGATCAAGGGAGTCGCACTGTGAAAGCTGCCGTCATCAGCGGAATCGGCACCGTCGAGGTGACGACCGTCGACGATCCGACGCCCGGCCGCCGCGAGGTCGTCGTCGACGTCTCCGCCTGCGGCCTCTGCGGCACCGACCTGCACATCCTGCAGGGCGAGTTCGCGCCGACGTTGCCGGTCGTCCCCGGTCACGAGTTCGCCGGGGTGATCGCCGAGGTCGGGGCCGACGTCACCGAGCTGAGAATCGGCGACCGCGTCGCGGTGGACCCGTCGCTGTACTGCCACGAGTGCCACTACTGCCGGCTCGGCAAGAACAACATGTGCGAGCGGTGGGCGGCGATCGGCGTCACGACGGCGGGCGGTGCGGCCGAGTACGCGGTCGCGCCGGTCGCGAACTGCGTCAAGCTGCCCGACCACGTCCGCACCGAGGACGCGGCGCTGATCGAGCCGCTCTCCTGCGCGGTCCGCGGGTACGACGTGTTGAAGTCGCAGCTCGGCGCCCACGTCCTGATCTACGGCTCGGGGACGATGGGCCTGATGATGCTCCAGCTGGCCAAGCGCGTCGGCGCGGCGAGCGTCGACATCGTCGACCTGAACCCGGAACGGCTGAAGACGGCTGTGGAGCTCGGCGTCAGCGGATCGGCCGCCACCCCGGACGAGTTCGACCGGCCGCGCGGCTGGGAGCTGGTCATCGACGCGACCGGCAACGTGAACGCCATTCAGGACGGTCTCGGCCGGGTCGGCAAGGGCGGCACGTTCCTGCAGTTCGGCGTCTCCGACTACGCGGCGCGGGCGACGATCGAGCCGTACAAGATCTACAACCAGGAGATCACGATCACCGGCTCGATGGCCGTGCTGCACAGCTTCGAGCGGGCCGCGGAACTGTTCGCGACCGGCGTGCTCGACCCGGACGTCTTCATCTCCGACCGGCTCCCGCTCGACCAGTACGCGGCTGCGCTGGAGCAGTTCGCGGCGGGGAAGGGACGGAAGATCGAGGTCCTTCCGTGATCACCGTCGTGGTCGGGGACCAGTTCATCCCGGCCGCGCACTACGTCGAGGCGCTCGGGGACGGCCTCGACGTCCGGACCGCCACCTGGGCCGGGGCGAAGGGCGAGCAGCACGCGCTGCAGCAGGTCATGGAGCAGGACGGGCCGAACGGGGTCCCGCCGCCCGCCGAGCTGCTCGCGGCGGTCGAACCGGCCGAAGCGCTCTGCCTGCACTTCGCGCCGGTCTCGGCGGCCTTGATCGCCGCGGCCCCGAAGCTGCGGCTGATCGCGGTCGCCCGCTCCGGTCTGGAGAACGTGGACGTCGAGGCCGCCACCGCGGCCGGGGTCGGCGTCGTGCCCGCGCACGGCCGGAACGCCGGTGCGGTGGCCGAACTGCAGCTCGCGCTGATGCTGGCCGAGGCCAGGGACGTCGCACGCGCCGACGCCAGCGTGAAAACCGGTGGCTGGCGCAAAGAGTTCCCAGGCACCAGGGTGGAGCTGGCCGGTCGGACCGTCGGGATGGTCGGCTTCGGCCACGTGGGCCGGGTGTTCGCGCAGCGGGTGGCGGGGTTCGGCTGCCGTCTGCTGGCCTACGACCCGTACACCCCGGACGCCGCCCTCGCGGCGTCCGGGGTGGAACGGGCCGCTGACCTGGACCACGTGTTCGCCGACGGTGACTTCGTCCTGGTCCAGGCCCGCCTGACGCCGGAGACGTCGCGGTTCATCGGCGAGGCCCAGTTCCGGCTGATGAAACCGACGGCGTACTTCGTCAACGTGTCCCGGAGCCGGCTGGTCGACTCGTCGGCGCTGTACTCGGCGCTGGCCGCCGGGCGGATCGCCGGTGCCGGGCTCGACGTCTTCGACTCCGAACCGCTGCCCGCGGATAGCCCGTGGCGGACCCTGGACAACGTGACGATCACGACGCACTTCGGCGGCGACACCGAGGACACGAACCGCACGTCCACGCGGCTGGTCGCCGAGGCCGTCGCCGAGCTGGCGACGACCGGCCGGGTGGCCCGTGCGGTCAACGCAGCGGCCCTGGGATGGTGAGACGTGTTATTGGGCATCGACGCCGGGCAGACCGTCATCAAGGCCGCGCTGTTCGACCTGACCGGCCGGGAGGTCGCGGTCGCGCAGAGCACCACCGCGGTCTCCTCGCCGCACCCGCGCTGGCAGGAGCGGGACATGGACGCCGCCTGGGCCGCCGCCGCGGACGCCGTCCACCGGGCGCTCCAGGCCGCTGACGTCGACCCGACCGCGGTGCTGGCCGTCGGGCTGTGCGGGCACAACGACGGGGGTCACCTGGTCGACGCCGACGGGAAGCCGGTGCGACCGGCGATCCTGGCGACCGACTCGCGAGCGGTGTCGGAGGCGGCGGCGCTCCGGGACGCGGCCGGGCCGAAGGCGCTGGAGCTGACCGGGCAGGTCGTGGTGCCGTACAGCCCGGCGGCCGTGCTCAGCTGGCTGCGGGCACACGAGCCGGCCGCGCTGGAGGCGGCG
Source organism: Cryptosporangium aurantiacum (assembly GCF_900143005.1). Lineage (NCBI taxonomy): Bacteria > Bacillati > Actinomycetota > Actinomycetes > Cryptosporangiales > Cryptosporangiaceae > Cryptosporangium > Cryptosporangium aurantiacum. The sequence goes on along the minus strand of NZ_FRCS01000023.1, from coordinate 84,805 downwards.
GACGCGTTCCTGTACTGCAAGGACTGGCTGCGGTTGCGGCTGGTGGGCGAGTCCGCGACCGATCCGACCGACGCCAGCGCGTTCGCCACCGACGTCTGGACGCAGGAGTGGTCGACCGGCGTCCTGGAGCTGTACGGGCTCGCCGAGACGGCTCGACTGTTGCCGCCGATGCGGGGGTCGTCGCAGGTCGTCGGCGGGGTGACCGCGGAGGCGTCCGCGGTGACCGGGCTGCGGGTCGGGACGCCGGTGGTGACCGGTGCCCACGACGTGGACGCCGCCGCGCTGGGCATCGGCGCGATCGGCACCGGCGCGCTGAGCCTGGTGCTCGGCACGTTCAGCATCAACCAGGTCGTCGGCAACGCGCCGGTGGCCGACGCCCGCTGGCAGGCACGCACGTTCTTCCCCGACGGCGCGGCGGCGCGCTGGCTGCACATGTCGACGTCGCCGAGCGGGGCGTCGAACCTGGAATGGGCGGTTCGGGAGTTCGGGGCTGGGTCCTACGCGGCGGCGATCGCGGCTGCTTCGGAACGGGACGGCGGGTTGGTGCCCCGCGCCGACGACCCGGTCTACCTGCCGTTCCTCTACGGTGCGCCGGTCGGATCGTCGGGTGCGGCGCTGGCCGGGCTGCGGGGCTGGCACTCCGGCGCCGACGTGTTCCGGGCCGTGCTGGAGGGCGTGGTGTTCAACCACCGCTGGCACGTCTCCGCGCTCGGCGAGTCGTTTCCGCTGGTCGGAGCGGCCCGGCTGTGCGGTGGCGGCGCCCGGAGTACGGCCTGGACGCAGTTGCTCGCCGACGCGCTGGGGCTCCCGGTCGAGGTCACCGACGCGTCCGAAGCCGGTGCGCGGGGTGCCGCGATGCTGGCCGGCGTCGGCGTGGGAGCGTACGCCGACCTGACCGAGGCGGTGGACGCGTGCGTGCGGGTGGTGCGGCGCCACGAACCGCAGCGGGACCTCGACGAGCGGTACGCGAAGTATCTCGCGGTGGCGGAGGCCTTAGCCTGACGCTGTTTCGGGCGATCAGTTTGGGGATTCGGCTGACACGGCAGGCTGCTGTCCCGAATATGAGTCGGACTCGCATTCCAGCGCTGCCGCCTCCTCCGCGTCGTTAAGGACGGTTGATGGCCGTTAACCCTCCTGACCAGGTCGCCCGCCGGTCCGCGCTGGACGAGCCGACGAGTTCGCCCGGCGGTCGCTGGCTGACGTCGTGGACACTCGGCCACTTCGCGTTTTTCATGGTCATGTTCGCCGCAGCGCAGGTCGTGCTGCCGCGCCAGGCCGAGGCGATCTCACCCGACCACAAAGAGGCCGTGGTCAGCGTCGTCACGCTGGTCGCCGCGCTCTGCACGATCGTCGCGAACATCCTCGTCGGCGCGTACTCCGACCGGACGCTGGCCCGGCGCGGACGTCGTCAGATCTGGGTGCTCATCGGTGCGGTGGTGACGATCGTCGCGCTGCTGGGACAGGGTTTTCAGCAGACGGTGGTCGGCATGGTCGTCGTCTGGGCGGTCGCGCAGATCGGCCTCTCGTCGATCAGCGCGGCGCTCACCGCGGCGCTGCCCGACGAAGTGCCGGTGACCGAGCGGGCCAGGGCCTCGTCGCTCTGGGGGATCGCGTCGGCGGCCGGGCCGCTGATCGGCATCGCGCTGGTCAGCACCGTAGCGACCGGCGTGGTCTCGGCGTACCTCACGCTCGCGGTGCTCACCGTGCTGTTCGCGTTCCCGTTCGCGCTCTGGACGCACGGCGTGCCGCTGACCCCGGCCGAGCGTCCCCAGACCTCGTTCCGGGCGCTCGCGGCCGGAACGCTGGCTCCGTTGAAGTACGCGGACTTCGCCTGGGCCTGGACCGGGCGGTTCTTCATCCAGCTCTCGAACGCGCTGGCCCAGGTCTACCTCTGGTTCTTCCTGCGCGACCGGGTCGGCGTCGACCCCGACCTCTGGACGCTGTACCTCGTCGTGCTCTACACCGTCGGCGCGATCGCGGCGGCGATCCCGGCCGGGCGGATCTCCGACCGCACCGGCCGCCGCAAGGCGCTCGTCGTGGTGTCGTCGGTGGTGCAGGGCGTCGCGGCGATCTTCTACATGGTCTGGCCGACGACGTGGGGCGCGATCGTGGGGTCGCTGCTGCTCGGCATCGGGTTCGGGTGTTACGCGGCGGTGGACCAGGCGCTGATCACCCAGGTGCTGCCCAGGGCGCAGGACCGCGGCAAGGACCTGGGCGTCATCAACATCGCGAACAACCTCCCGTACGTGTTCGCGGGGCTGCTCGGTGGTGCGGTGCTGACGATCTTCGGCCGCGACGACCTGGGTTACCCCGTGTTGTACGCGCTGTCGCTGGTCACGGCCATCATCGCCGCGTTCACCGTGCAGCCGATCAAGTCCGTGCGCTGACCGGCTACAGTCGGTGCGCCTCGGTGATGCGGCGCAGGAACTGCTGGGTGCGCTCCTCGCGCGGGCTCCCGAAGATCTCGGCCGACGTGCCGCGCTCGTGGACGCGCCCGTCGGCGAGGAAACAGACCTGGTCGGCGACCTCCCGCGCGAACCCCATCTCGTGCGTCGCGATCACCATCGTCATACCGTCGCCCTTCAACCCGCGGACGACCTCCAGCACCTCCCCGACCAGCTCCGGGTCGAGGGCCGCGGTGATCTCGTCCAGCAGCAGGAGCTTCGGGTCGGTGGCCAGTGCACGGACGATGGCGACCCGCTGCTGCTGCCCGCCGGAGAGGCGGTCCGGGTAGTCGCCGGCCTTGCCCCGCAGACCCAGCCGGTCCAGCAACGCCAGTGCCCGGTCCTCGGCCTCGCGCCGAGCCACCCCGTGCACGCGCCGGGGCGCAAGCGTGATGTTGTCCAGCACCGACAGGTGCGGGAACAGGTTGTAGGCCTGGAAGACGACGCCGATCCGCTTACGCACGTCGTCGGCGTCGACCCGGGGGTCGGTGATCTCCTGGTCTTCCAGCCAGATCGCGCCGTCGTCCACGGTCTCCAGCAGGTTCGCGCAGCGCAGCAGCGTCGACTTGCCCGAGCCGGACGCGCCGATCAGCGCCGTCACCGTGTGCGGTGGTACGTCCAGGTCGACGTCGTCCAGCACGACGTGCGTCCCGAACACCTTCCGGACGCTCTCCATCCGGAGCACGTTCATACGGTTCCACCTTGCGATTGCCGACGGTTCATCCTGGCGGTCACCCAGTCGGTGAGCCGCGTCATCGGGATCGTCAGCGCCACGAACACCGCGCCCGCCACCACGTACGAGGTGTAGTTGAACGTCTGGCCGGTGAAGATCTGGGCCGCGTACACCGCGTCGACCGCACCGGCGATCGAGACCAGCCCGGTGTCCTTCTGCAGCGACACCAGGTCGTTGAGCAGCGGCGGCACGACCCGCCGGACGGCCTGCGGCAGCACGACGTAACGCATCGTCAGGCGCCAGTTGAGCCCGAGCGACCGCGCCGCCGCGCGCTGCGAGGGGTGCACCGACTCGATGCCCGCCCGGAACACCTCGGCGACGTACGCCGAGTACGTGAGCACGAGCGCGGCCCCGCCCAGGTAGATCGGGTTCGTCGTGACGCCGGAGAGCCGCAGCGCGGGCACGCCGTAGACCATCAGCAGCAGCGTGATGATGACCGGCAAGCCGCGAAACAGGTCCGTGTAGATCGTCGCCAGCGCCCGCAGCGGGAAGAACACCGGGCCGCGTAGCGTCCGCAGCAGGGCGAGCAGCAGACCGAACGCGAGGATGACCGCACCGCAGACGAGCAGCAGGCGGACGTTGAGCCAGAGACCCTCGAGGATCGACGGGAACGACTCCTTGGCGTACTTCCAGCTGAAGAACGTCTCCCGGACGCGGTCCCAACCGGGCGAGCTGACGATGCCGACGACCAGCGCGACGACGACGATCAGCGAGCTGCCGCCCGCGATACCGACCGAGCGCAGCGCCCGGGAGCGGCGGTACTGCTCCCGGGCGAGCTGCCGTTCGCTTTTTACATAGGTCACTTCAGAACAGGGGCATTCGTGGCCTTGGACAGCCACTCCTGCTCGATGCTCGCGAGTGTGCCGTCCTTGCGGAGCGCGTCGACGGCGCCGGTGACGCACGTGGTCAGCTTCGAGCCCTTGTCGAGGACCAGGCCGAACTGCTCCGGCGTCCCGACGGTGTTCTCGAACTGGCCGACGACGGTGGCGTCGGTGATCTCGGCGCCGGTGATGTAGAACGCGGTCGGCAGGTCGACGACGATCGCGTCCACCTGGCCGTTCTTCAGCGCGGTCTTGGCCAGATCGTTCTTCTGGTAGACCGAGACCTTCGTGGTGGGCTTGATGACGTCGTTGATCACGTCGAGCGAGGTGGTGCCGACCTGGGCGCCGAGCCGGTACTTCTTCAGGTCGGCGACGCTGGTGGCCTTGGCGGCCGGCGAGGACTTCAGCGCGATGATCGACTGCCGGACGTCGTAGTAGCCGGACGAGAAGTCGACCGCGTTCTTCCGCTCGTCGCTGATGCTGACCTGGTTGATGTCGAAGTCGAACGTCTTCTTGCCCGGCGCGATCGCGTTGTTGAACGGGACCGTCACCCAGGTGACCTTGTCCTTGGCGTAACCGAGCTCCTCGGCGACCGCGTACGCGACCGCGGACTCGAAGCCCTTGCCGTTCGTCGGGTCGTCATCGGAGAACCAGGGCTCGTACGCCGGCTTGTCGGTGCCGATCGTGAGCGTCCCGGACTTCGTCGTCGGCAGCGATCCCGCGGCGCACTCGGATGCCGACGCGGTGGCGCTCGCGGTGGATTCGGTGTCCTCGTCGGCCGGAGCGCAGCCGGTTGCTCCCAGCGCGAAGAGCAGGGCGAATGCTGCGGCAGGCAAAACACGGGAGGCGCGGGTCATCGGATCTCCGACTCGAACGGTATGGATTGGCGACACTGTACGTCCTGCCCCCGGGCCCGCCGCGACGCGGCGGCACGTTGCCGCAAAACCGTAATGCGCCCGGTCAGCGCCGGGGGAGGTCTCTGAGCGCCAGCGCGGTGCGGAGGAGCGTCTCGTCCTGCTCGTGCGCGGACATCGCGGTCAGCGGACGGTCGGCCGAGTTGACCGCCTGGAACTGTGCGAGATCCGGCAGATGCTCGAACATGCAGGGGCTGACGACGATCGGGATGATCCGGCACCCACCGGATTCGGCGGCACGCAGCAGCGCGGGCAGCTCGATCTCGCTGATGAAGTCCGACGCGAGAAAGTCGCTGCTGACCAGCAGGATCGCGGCGCGCGCCCGGTCGAGCGCGTCGGCGATCTCGTCTCGCCAGCGGTCGCCTGCCCGCAGCCGCCGATCGGACCAGAGATCCAGCGACTGGTCTCGCGTCAGCGGCCGGAGGTGCCGCTCGAGCCGCTCCAACCAGGCGTGGTCGGCGTGGCTGTAGCTGACGAACACCTGGTCCCGGACGCGCGGCCGGCGTTTGCCCGCGACCTCGTAGAGCCGGTCGACCGAGAGGCGGCGGAGGTAGAACAGCAGCTGCGGGTCCTCGGCGACGAGGTAACCGGGCTGCGGCTCGTAGTGCAGGTGTGCGGCGACGTCCGGCTCGGCGTCCGCAAAGCCGTTGGGGTACCGCTCGGCGAGCGCGGCGAAGCCGGGCCAGAGGTCCGGCCCGCCGGAATCCACCCGCACGACGCCGTCCGCACCGGTCCGCCCGCTGTCGCGCAGTGCGGCGAGCAGCGCGACACAACCGGTGCCGGTGGGGCCGTCCAGTGCGGCGAACCGCCGTAGCGCGGGCCCGTACTTGAGCTCACAGGCCCGGACCACCTCGTCCACCGCGAGCCCGACGTCCGCGCTGATCGGCGTGCGCTCGGCCCGCGTGCGTTCGATCCGGTATCCGGCGACCAGCTCCCAGCACAGCATCTGTGCGGTGAGCAGGCTCCCGGCGGCAGCGAGCGCGATCTGCGAGCGATGGGCGAACTCGACGTTGAGCGCGCGTTCGCCCTTGCGGATCATCTCGTCGATCGTGGCGTCGCTGACCGCGGGCAGCCGAAACACGTCGATCCGGGTGGCGAGGTCGTGACCGAGCTCGACCAGGCTCTCGCCGGTGCCGGGGATGCCGATCAGGATCAGCTTGCTATCGGACTCCTCGTCGGCGAGCAGCTTGAGGTAGTCGGCGAGGTCGGTGCGGAGCGGACGCGGCAGCCGGTGGACGTCGTCGACGGCGACGGTGCCGGTGTGCCCGTCGGGTAACCGGGCGATCCGGTCGAGGTCGGCGCGGCGCCGCCCGGAGAGCACGATCGGACGCCGCTCCGGCGCGAGCCGCTCGATCGCGCGGAGCAGCAGCGTGGTCTTGCCGATGCCGGAGGGCCCCTCCAGGACGAGGCCGCGGCCCGGTGCCCGCAACGCCGAGACGAACCGGGCGAAGTTCAGCGGCTCGACGAACGTCAGCGTCGGTGCTCCGCTGCGCTTGAACACGTCGTCCAGCGCGTACTCGTCGGCGAGCGGCGACGCCGTGTGCTCCTGTTCCTGCCAGTCGACCAGCCCGCGGGACTGGACCTCCGTCCACACGATGTCGAACGCGGAGGACGCAGTCCGGCGACGGACGAGCTCCTCGCAGATCAGCCGCACCCCGTCCACGACGCTCTGCACGCCCTCGTCCAGGCTCTCCCAGCGGCTCAGCGCCTTACCACCGCCGCGCGGCAGCGTCGGCGGCTGCCCCAGCGGCAGGTTCTCCCAGTTCACCGGCTCGACCAGCACCGGAACGACGATGGCCAGACCAGCGGCCTGGCGGCGGAGCACCTCGCGGAACTCGTCGGAGTTCAGATACCCGCCGGTTGCGGTCACGTGGCTCAGCATCAGCAGGACGACGTCCGCCTCGGCCGGAGGCGGGTTTTGGGTCCCGCGGTCCACCAGCTCGGCGCGCAGTCCGCGGACCGCCGACTCGACCCGGTCGGTCAGCTCGCCGCCGGCCCCCGCCACCGCGACGCGCAGCGGGCCGGTGCGGCGGTCAGCCACCGGCGCGGGCTGCGCCTCACCGAGCCGGCGGAGCTCGGTTCGTAGCTGTTCGACGGCGGTCAACGGCGATCGGATGAGGCTCAGGTCGAGGTAGGGGTAGTCACGCAGCGGCGGCGGCAACGAGGTCCAGCCGATCTTCACCGGCAACAGCCGGAGGCGTCCCCGGCCGGCCATCGCCTCGGCCACCGGCCAGAGATCGTTGGTCTGCGAGTCGGTGAAGTAGGTGGGGGAGAGCGCCATGATCAGGATCGCGGGCGCGTCGGCTCGGACGGCGTCCAGGCTCGGGTTCAACGCCAGCTCGTTCCGGCCCGAGACGTGTCGCCAGGAGTAACCGAGCTGGTCGAGGACGTCGGTGATCCGGCTGGCCCACACGGCGTCGGCGGCTGCGACGCTGAGGAGGAAGGTGAGCGGCATCAACTCCAGCCTAGTGCGAAAGTGCCACCCGACCTGCAGAAGAACGCGCGTCGGAAGGTTGACGCAAAACGCGTGTCTACTCGCGGGATGCCCTTACACTCGGTCGCCGATCAAGGTCGTGGGAAACGGACGGAGTCAGCACAGTGGGCACGGGCCCGACCGAGCGCGAAATTCCCATCAGTCGTCCACTCCCGGAAACGCCGCGGAAGCCGCCGGGACGGCGGATGAGCTCTATGAAAGTCCGTCTGGGGATGATCGGAGCGCTGTCGCTGACGGTCGCCGCGTGCGGTAGCGACGCCGACGATGACGACGAGGTCACCGCGTACTGCGTGAACCAGAACACTTACCAGTCCGACGGCTCTTACCAGGTCATCGACGACGACTACTGCGACGACGACGGCTACCACGGCAGCCACGGCGGGTACTTCTGGTACTACGGCGGCGCCTACAAGGGCTCGCGCATCTACAAGGGCACCACGGTCAAGCCCAAGGGTGCGCACATCACCACGACCAGCGGCAAGACCCTCCAGCGCGGCGGCTTCGGCAGCCGATCGTCCAGCGGCGGCTGACCGGCCGTGCGCAGAGAGAAGTCCACCCCGCGTTCGGGGTGGGAGCAGAAGATCGAATCCCAGGGTCTGGCGTTCCACCGCACGTCACACCCGGAGCACCTGACCCGTCCCTACTGGGATGAATCGGTTCATTACACGTTCTCGATGGACGAGGTCCTGGCGATCGAGGCGGACGTCGAGACGCTGCACCAGATGTGCCTGGAAGCCGTCGAACACGTGATTACCACCCAGCGTTACGCCGACTTCGGCATCCCGGGCTGGGTCGCCCCGTCGATCGAGGCGTCGTGGCGGCGGCGCGACCCGCACCTGTTCGGGCGCTTCGACCTGCGCTACGACGGGTCCGGTCCGGCGAAGCTGCTGGAGTACAACGCGGACACCCCGACCAGCCTGGTCGAGACGTCGATCATCCAGTGGTACTGGAAAGAGGACGTCTACCCGGACGACGACCAGTGGAACTCGCTGCACGAGCGCCTGGTCGACGGCTGGAAGCGGATCGCGGCCAGGGCACCCTCCGGTCCGATGCACTTCACCTGGACCAACGAGGACGAGTCCGGCGAAGAAGTCATGACGATCGCGTACCTCCAGGAGACCGCCGAGCAGGCCGGCCTGGACGGGATCTCGATCGCGATCGAGGACATCGGCTGGCACTACGGGCTCAAGCGCTTCCTGGACATGGACGAGCGGGTCATCAACACGATCTGCAAGCTCTACCCCTGGGAGTGGGTGGTCGACGACCTGTTCGGCCGCAACGTCATCGACGCGCTGCCGACGATGTCCTGGGTCGAGCCGATCTGGAAGATGCTGCTCTCGAACAAGGCGCTGCTCGCGGTGCTCTGGGAGATGCATCCCAACCACCCGAACTTGCTGCCCGCGTATCTGCGCACCCCGGGTCCGTTGCTGAGCTACATCCAAAAGCCGCTACTCGGACGCGAGGGCGCGAGCATGCAGATCGTGACGCCGTCCGGAACGCAGGCGACGCACGGTCAGTACGGTGCCGAGGGCTTCGTCTACCAGGAGTTCTGGGAGTTGCCGAACTTCGACGGCCAGCGTCCGGTGCTCGGCGCCTGGATCGTCGAGGACGAGGCCGCCGGGTTGGGCATCCGGGAGACCACCGGGCTGATCACCGACGACACTTCCTCGTTCGTTCCCCACCGCATCATCTCGTCGAAATGAGAGGCAGCATGGCCACCGATTTGGCTCTGGACAGCACGTACTGGAACGCGGTCGGTGAAGGAGCCGGCTCGATCGTGGCGTACGCGGCGCTGGGCCTCGTGCTGCTCCTCGTCGGTTACTACGCGATCGACCTGGCGACGCCGGGCCGGCTGTCGGTGATCATCCGGGACGAGCGGAACATCAACGCGACGGTGCTCGCCGCCTGTGGCGTGTTCAGCGTCGCGCTGATCATCGTCGCGGCGATCTGGTCGTCGGGCGGGCGCCTGGTCGAGGGCCTGATCTCGACCGCGGTCTTCGGCCTGATCGGGATCGTGGCGCAGGTCGTCGCTGCGTTCGTGTTCAACATCCTGGCGCGGATCGACGTCCGCCGCCTGGTGCACGACCCGACGGTGTCGCCGGCTGCGGTGCTGCTCGGCGTCACCAACGTCGCTATCGGCCTCGTGACCGCGATGGCCGTAATCTGAGTCCATGGACGGGTACCTGGGTCAGTACGCGAGCCTCGGGCTGCTGCTGATCGTCGGGATCGGGTTCGTCGCGGTGTCGTTCGGTGTGAACCGGCTGCTGGCACCGCACCGGCCCACGGCGGCCAAGCTCAGCACCTACGAGTGCGGCGTCGATCCGGTCGGGGGCGACTGGGCGCAGGCGCAGATCCGGTACTACGTCTACGCGTACCTGTACGTGCTGTTCGCCGTCGAAAGCGTGTTTCTCTTCCCCTGGGCGGTCGTGTTCGACCGCCCAGGGTTCGGCGTCGTGACGCTCGTCGAGATGGGCATCTTCATCGGCTTGCTGGCGCTCGGACTGCTCTACGCCTGGCGCAAGGGCGTCCTACGCTGGACCTGAGGTGACCGCGGCGCGAACCTTCTCGGCCGCGGCCAGCACCGCCGGCGAGGTGCGGAGCGTCGCCAGGTCGTCGGCGGGATCCGACTCGATCGGCAGGTCGAGGATCACCCGCCCCGGGCGCGGGCTCATCACCAGCACCCGGGTCGAGAGCAGCACGGCCTCCTCGACGCTGTGTGTCACGAAGAGGACCGTGCGCTGCTCGGCGGCCCAGATGCTCCGCAACTCACCTTGGAGCTTCTCGCGCGTGAGTGCGTCGAGCGCGCCGAACGGCTCGTCCATGAGCACGGTCGACGGCTCGGTGGCCAGAACCCGGGCGATCTGGCACCGCTGCTGCATCCCGCCGGACAACTCGTACGGGGCGGCGTCCGCAAAATCGCCGAGGCCGACCAGGTCGAGGTACCGACGCGCGGTTTCCCGCCGCGCTTTGCGCGGCACGCGCCGCATCTTAAGGCCGAACTCGACGTTGCCCGCGACCGACAGCCACGGGTACAGGCTCGGCCGTTGAAAGACGACGCCACGCTCCGGCGCCGGCCCGGTGACCTGCTCACCGTCGATCTCCACCGAGCCGGTAGAGGCGCGCACGAAGCCCGCCACGATCCGGAGCAGCGTGGTCTTGCCGCAGCCGGAGGCGCCGACCACCGACACGAACTCACCCGGCTGGACCGTCAGGTCGGTGCGGCCGAGCGCCTGCACGGCGCCGCTCCGGCCCTCGTAGACGTGCTCGACCTCGGCGAGCTTGATACGCGGCTCGGTCACCTCACTCCTTCGGGACCGACTTGGCGAACGTGGCGTCGACGGCGTCCTGGTAGGCGCTCTCCTCGCGGACGGTCGTGATCTGGCCGACCTCCTTGTTGAACTCCGCGGTGGCGAACAGGTTGTCGGGCAGGCCACCGGACAGGTAGGTGTTGCCGGTCTGCTCGGCGGCGGAGACGAAGATCAGGTCGTCCATCTGCGCCTTGGCCTCGGCCGCGGAGATCGAGAGCTCGGCCGCGATCGCCTCGGACGCCGCGGTCGGGTCGTCCCTGATCAGCTTGACGGCCTTGTCCTGCTGGGTGACCCAGGTCGTCACCGCGTCCGGGTACTTCTCCGCGAACTCGTCGGTGACCACGCCGAGGTCGTAGGTGGTCTTGCCCTCCTTGGCCAGCTCGGCGCTGGTGACCAGCGTCTTGCCGCCGTCGGCGACGAGCTTGGCCAGCACCGGGTTCCAGACGTAGGCGCCGTCGATGTCACCGCGCTTCCAGGCGGCGAGGATCGCGTCCGGCTCGGAGTCGATGACCTTGACCGACTTGGAGTCCAGGCCGGCTTTTTGGAGTGCGGCGAGGAGGCTGTAGTGCGACGTGGAGGCGAACGGCGTCGCGATCGTCTTGCCCTTGAGGGACTTGACGTCGGTGACGCCACCCTTGACGACGAGCGCCTCGGCCTCGCCGATCACGTCGAAGATCCACGGCACCCGATACTTGATCCCGGACGAGATCCCGCGCGACGCCGGGCTCGAGCCGACCAGGCCGATGTCGACCGAACCGGCCTGGATCGCCTCGTTCACCGAACCGCCGGAGTCGAACAGCTTCCACTCGATCGTGGTGTCGGAGCCGAACGCGTCCTCCAGCCACTTGTTGTGCTTGACGATCAGGTCGCCGTTCGGGATCTGCTGGTAGCCGATGACGATCTTGCTCGGCTTGCCACCGGCGGCCGCGGTGTCTTCGTCGTCACCGCCGCACGCAGCGGCGGTGAGCACCAGCGCGGCAGCCGCCGCTGCCGCGAGAAATCTACGCATCCTGGGTTTCCTTCTGCTGGGGATTTTTGAACAGGGTTCTGGGGGCGTCAGGTGCGGCCGGACCAGGGGACCAGGGCGCGTTCGAGCAGGCGCAGGATCGCGTCCAGGGCGAGCGCGGTGAGGCCGATCGTGATCACGCAGACGATCGCGACGTCGGTCAGCAGCTCCTTCTTGGTGGCCCAGGCCAGGCCGCCGATACCGGGGATGCCGTTCGACGTCTCGGCGGCGACGATCGTCGTCCAGGCGAAACCCATCGCGATCCGGATGCCGGTCAGCACGTCCGGGATCGTCGAGGGAAGCACCGTGTGCAGCACGAGCTGGAGACGGCCCGCGCCCAGCGATCGCGCCGACTCCAGGTACTCACCAGGAATCCGGCGCACGCCGGCGAGCGTCGCCAGCGTGATCGGCGGGAACGAAGCGATGAACAGCAGCCAGACCTTCGAGCTGTCCTCGATGCCGAACCAGATGATCAGCAGGCTGAAGTACGCCAGCGGCGGCAGCGCGCGGAGGAAGTCGACGTACGGCTCGACGACGACCCGGATCGGCGGAACCGTCGCCAGGACGACGCCCAGCGGGACACCGAAGAGGATCGCCCAGAACAGCCCACGGAGGATGCGCCAGAGGCTGGCCCAGAGGTGCTCCCAGAGGTAATAGCCCTGGTAGCCGGGCATGCCGTTGTGCGAGGTCACCGAGTAGACGAATGCGTCCCACACCCGGCCGGGGGACGGCAGGAAGATCGGGTCCCAGACCTCGGCGGCGGCCACGGCCCACCAGACCGCGAGCAGCACGACGATCGACAGCAGGACCGAGAGCGGCCGCTTCCAGGGGCGTGGCCGGCGGGCCTGCCGGGGCGCCACGGTGACCGGCTCGTCCAGTACGGCCACGAATAACCTCCACCCGATAAGGCCTAGCTGAGCGATAGGCATAGTGCCTGGTCGTGGCCTCGCGCGGAAATGGCGATCCCACATCGCGGTACGGATGTCGTCTACCTCGCAGCCGGGCCGCCGCGCAGGCAGTCAACTAGCGTGTAACAGATGGAGAGCCGAAAGCTGGGACGAACCGGGCGAGATGTCAGCGTCGTGGGGCTGGGCTGCTGGCAGCTGGGCGCCGACTGGGGCGACGTCGACGAGCAGGACGCCATCGGGGTCCTCGCCGCCGCGGCGGACGCCGGGGTGACGTTCTTCGACACCGCGGACGTCTACGGGGACGGCCGGAGCGAGCGGCTGATCCGGTCGTACTTCGAGACCGGAGCGGCGGTGCCGGGCATCACGGTGGCTACCAAGGCCGGACGCCGGGCCGACCCGTTCGTCCCGGAGCAGTACACCGAGGCCAACCTGCGCGCCTGGATCGACCGGTCGCGGCGGAACCTCGGCGTCGACACGCTCGACCTCGTGCAGCTGCACTGCCCGCCGACGCCGATCTACTCCGACGACCGGGTGTTCGCCGTGCTGGACGCGCTGGTGGCGGAGAAAGCGATCGCCGCGTACGGGGTGAGCGTCGAAACCGTTGACGAGGCGCTCACCGCGATCGCCCGGCCCGGCGTGGCCACCGTCCAGATCATCCTCAACGCGTTCCGCCTCAAGCCGCTGGAGCGCGTGCTCCCCGCGGCGGCCGAGGCCGGCGTCGGGATCATCGCGCGGGTTCCCCTCGCGAGCGGGTTGCTGTCCGGCAAGTACGACGAGCAGACGACGTTCGCCGCGAACGACCACCGCAACTTCAACCGCCACGGCGAGTCGTTCGACGTCGGGGAGACGTTCTCCGGCGTGCCGTACGAGGTGGGGCTGGCGGCGGTGCGCGAGCTGCGCGGCGTGGCGCCGGAGGGTTGGAGCACCGCTCAGCTCGCGCTGCGCTGGATCATCGACCAGCCGCAGGTGAGCACCGTGATCCCGGGAGCGCGCACCCCTGCGCAGGCGCGGGACAACGCCGCCGTGGGGGAGCTCCCGGCGCTGCCGGCCGAGGCGCACTCCGCGGTCGCCGAGGTCTACGAGCGGTTGATCCGGCCGCACGTCCACGACCGCTGGTAGGGCATAGGCTTCGGGGCGTGGCCACTGACCTGCCCATGCCGGCCCCTCGGGGCGCGGGGCCGACGCTGCCCGACCCGATCAAGTTCGTGCTGAACTGGGGCCGGAAGTACTCGCTCTGGGTGTTCAACTTCGGCCTGGCCTGCTGCGCCATCGAGTTCATCGCGACGTCGATGGCGCGGCACGACTTCATCCGATTCGGCGTCATCCCGTTCGCGAACGGGCCGCGTCAGGCCGATCTGATGGTCGTCTCGGGAACCGTCACCGACAAGATGGCGCCGGCCGTCCGGCGGCTCTACGACCAGATGCCGGAGCCGAAGTACGTCATCTCGTTCGGTTCGTGCGCGAACTGCGGCGGGCCGTACTGGGACTCGTACTGCGTCACGAAGGGCGTCGACCAGATCATCCCGGTCGACGTCTACGTGCCGGGGTGCCCGCCGCGGCCGGAGGCGCTGCTGCAGGGGATCCTGCGGCTGCAGCAGAAGATCGCGGACGAGACGGTGTCGCTGCGCGGCGGCGCGCGCCCCGGCCCGGCGCCGACCGCCGCCGCCCTGACCGCACCCCCGGTCCGCCCCTGACCGTGTCAGACGGCGAGCGCGGGCTCGGGGGCTGGTGCGGCTTCGCGGGCGTCCAGCGCGCGGGACGCGAACGTGAGCGCTAGCGCGCCGAGCAGCAGTGCCACGCCGACCCAGACCGGTGCCCGATACCCGAAACCGGCTGAGATCGCGGCGCCGCCGATCCACGGCCCGATCGTGTTGCCCACGTTGAACGCCGACGTGTTCACCGCGCTGGCCAGCGTCGGCGCCTTCGCCGAGAGCTGGAACACCCGGCCGTTGAGCGCGGCCGCCGCCGAGTAGCCGGTGACCCCCATCGCGAACAGCAGCACGACCGCCGCCACCGCGGATCCGGCGAACGTGCCGAGCGCGGCCATCACGACCACCAGCGCGCCGAACGAGACGTGCAGGTTGGTGAGCATGCCGCGGTCGGCGACGCGGGCGCCGATCACGTTGCCCAGGAACGCGCCGACCCCGAACAGCAGCAGGATCGCCGGTACCGCCGACTCCGGCAGGTCCGCGACGTCGGTGATCAGCGGTGCCGCGTAACTGAACGCCCCGAAGATCGCGCCGCCGTAGAGCACCGTGGTCGCCAGCGCGACCCAGAGCCGTCCGTTCCGGAACGTCCGCAGTTCGTCGCGCAGCCGGGGCGGCTGCTCGGTCCGTCCGCCGGCCGGGACGAGCGCGACCACGCCGACCAGCGAGATCGCCGCGACGATCGCGACCGCCCAGAACGTGGCCCGCCACCCGAGCGACTGCCCGATCCAGGTGCCGGCCGGTACGCCCAGCACGTTCGCGATCGTCAAACCGCCGAGCAGGACGGCGAGCGCGCGGGCGGTCCGCTCCGGCGGCACCGCCCGGACCGCGGTCACCGAGGCCACGCCCCAGAACGCGCCGGTCGCCACGGCCGTCACCACCCGCGCGACCAGCAGCACACCGTAGTTCGGTGCGAGCGCCCCCAGGGCTTGGCCGGCGATGAACAGGACCAGCGCCCCGATCAGCGTCGTCTTGCGCGGGAGACGCAGGCTGGCCGCGGTGAGCGCCGGAGCCCCGATCACCATGCCGATCGCGAACGCGGAGATCAGGCCTCCGACGGCCGGGACGCTCACGTCCAGGTCGTCGGCGATCAGCGGGAGCAACCCCGCGATCATGAACTCGGTGGTGCCCAGCCCGAAGATGCTGAGTCCCAACACGTAGACGACGACCGGCACGACGGTCCCTTCTGTTCTAGAACGATCAGTTCAAAATTCGCCCCGTCCGGCGCCGACGCGTGGCGAGGCCGGTCACTCAAGCGCGGAGTGCCGCGCAGGTCACCTCCACCACGTCGGTCAGCAGGTCGCGCGGGGCCGCTGCCCGGCCCTGAACACGGAGCCCGCTGATCGAGCCGTGGACAAAACGCGCCAGCGCGGTGGCGCTCTGGCGGGTCGTGATCGATCCGTCGGCCTGGCCGCACGCGATCGTGGTCGTCAGCCGGCCCACGAACGCGTCCATCAACCGGCGGACGGTCTCCTTGGTCGCGGCGTCCTGCGGGGCCCGTTCCACGGCCGTCCGGGTGACCAGGCAGCCGGTGGAGTTCGGGCGGGCCTCGTCCTCCAGCGTGGCCAGCAGCAGCGCGTGGACCCGCTGGTAACCGGTGCCGGGCCCGTCGAGCAGGGCGGCGTGGTCGAGCGACTGCAGTTCGGCGAACCGGTCGAGGCACTGCGAGTAGAGCGCGTCCTTGCTCTCGAACGCGTTGTAGAGGCTCGACCGCCCCAGGCCGGTGGTGTCGCAGAGATCTTGCGCCGAGGTCGCCTCGTAACCACGCGCGGAGAACGCCTGCATGGCGGCGTCGATCGCTTCGCTCGGGTCGAAGCCCTTGGGGCGTGGCACGGCGTGACCGTAGCCGGTTTCGTAACGACCGGTCCAATTCATTTCGAGTCGCTGACCGACTGCTGACCGTTACCGTTGGTCGGTGCGGAGCCGGTCGTTACCTCGCATCGTGGTGCTGGGCGCCGGAGCGTCCGGTCTCACCACGGCGCTGTGCCTGGTCGAGGCAGGCGTACCGGTCCGGCTGGTCGCCGATCGTCCACCCGCTCGGACGACGTCCGCGGTGGCCGGCGCGCTGTGGGGCCCGTACGTGGTCGACGACGAGCGCGTGGTCGGGTGGGGCTTCTACTCGCTGACGATGTTCCGTGCACTGGCCGCCGATGCCCGCTCCGGCGTGCGGCTCGCGCGAGGGCTGGAGGCCGCCGCGACGTACGAGGCGCCGCCGTCCTGGGTGCGCGCGATGGAGGACTTCGCGTTCGTGGCGCGCGTCCAGCTGCCGCCGGGGTTCGTGTCGGGCTGGCAGTACACGGCGCCGCTCATCGACATGCCGGTCTACCTGGGATATCTCGGCGAACGGCTGGCCGGGTACGGCGTCCGGATGGAACTGATCGAGCCGGTGGGGTCGCTGGACGCGGTGGCCGGCCTCGGGGACGTCGTCGTGAACTGCGCGGGGCTCGGCGCGCGGGAGCTCGTGCCGGATCCGGAGCTCTATCCGGTCCAGGGCCAGCTCGTCGTGGTCGAGAACCCGGGGGTCGAGGAGTTCTTCTCCGACTACCCGGAGTCGGAGACGCCGACGTACGTCCTGCCGCAGGGCGACAAGGTCGTGCTGGGCGGGTCGATCCGGCAGAACATCGAGTCCGCCGAACCGGATCCGGCGATCGGCGCGGAGATCCGGGCCCGGTGTGCGGCGGTGGTGCCGTCGCTGGCCACGGCTCGGGTCGTCGCGCACCGCGTCGGGTTGCGTCCGGTCCGGCCGCGCGTCCGCCTGGAGCGAGTCGTCCACAAGGGCGCGACGATCGTGCACAACTACGGTCACGGGGGGTCGGGGATCACGGTCTCCTGGGGGTGCGCGGCCGAGGTGCGAGATCTCCTGGGGTGAGGCCACCGGGTAAGCCGTGCTGAGCGGGGCCGAAGCCCTACGATCGGGGATCATGACCGCGGAGGAGATCGGGGCACGGCTAACCGAGGCGCTCGGCGTCGGCGAGGCCTCGGTGTCCGCGGGCGGACGCCACGGACGCGCCTGCGTCGACGTGCCGCCGGACGCCTGGGTGAACGCGGCCCGGACCGCGCGGGACTCCCTCGATCTGGTGTTCTTCGATTGGCTGACCGGCGTCGACGAGGGTGAGCAGGGGTTCGCGGTCGTCGTCCACCTGTGGTCGCCCGCCGAGCGGTACGGCCTGCTGCTGCGGACCGTCGTGCCGCGTACGGAGCCGACGCTGCCGACGCTGACCGGCGTGTTCCCGGGCGCCTCCTGGCCGGAGCGGGAGACCGCGGAGATGTTCGGGCTGACGTTCGCCGGGCACCCGAACCCGGTGCCGCTGCTGCTGCCGGACGAGTTCGAGGGCCACCCGCTGCGGAAGGACTTCGTTCTCGCCGCCCGGGTCGCCAAGGCGTGGCCCGGCGCGAAGGAACCGGGGGAGAGCGACGCCGGTGGGCCCGGCCGCCGCCGGAACCGCCCGCCCGGCGTGCCCGACCCGAACGAGTGGGGCCCCGAAGCCGGGACGCTCCCGCCCGAACCCGTCGGCCGTCCCGCCCGCGGCGACCGCCCACCCCGAACCCCCCGCGCCACGCCCGGGGAGCGCCCCGCGCGGGCGGCGCGGGGCCGGGCGGAGAAGGCGCCGGAGGGCGCTGCGGATGAGCGTCCGAATGAGGAACCGAAAGCCGACGACGGCGGGAGCGCCTGATGCCGACGTGGCTGGAAGTCCTGCTGCGGGTCCTGGCCGCGCTCGGGGCGTTCCTGACGCTGCCGCTGCTCGTCGGGCAGCTCGAGCACAAGGCGATGGCGCACATGCAGGGCCGGCTGGGCCCGATGTACGCGGGGGCGTTCCACGGCTGGGCGCAGCTGATCGCCGACGGCGTGAAGTTCGTCCAGAAGGAAGAGATCGTCCCGGCGAACGCCGACCGGCCGGTGTTCCGGCTGGCCCCAGCGGTGAGCCTGCTCCCGTACCTGTTCGTCTTCCTCGTGCTGCCGCTCGGCCCGAACGGCCTGGTCGCCCAGCCGCTGGAGATCGGATTGTTCCTGGTGCTGGCGGTGGTCGGCGTCGGGGTGGTCGGCGTGCTGATGGCCGCCTGGGCGTCGGCGAACAAGTACGCGCTGCTCGGCGGCGTCCGCGGGGCCGCCCAGCTGCTCGGCTACGAGCTGCCGTTCGTGCTGTCGGCCGCCAGCGTCGCGATGGCCGCCGGGACGCTGAGCCTGCCCGGCATCGTGGACGCCTGGAACCCGTGGTGGCTGCTCTGGCAGGCGCCCGCCGCGTTCGTGTTCTTCGTCGCCGGGCTGGCCGAGATCCGGCGTCCGCCGTTCGACATGCCGATCGCGGAGTCCGAGCTGGTCGCCGGCTACTTCACCGAGTACACCGGCCTGCGGTTCGCGTTCTTCCTGCTGGCTGAGTACGCCGGGATCGTGGTCATCTCCGGCCTCACCACCGTGCTGTTCCTCGGCGGCTGGCGCGGTCCGTTCGACGACGCGCACTTCGGCTGGCTCTGGACGCTGCTCAAGGTGTTCGCGGTCGCGTTCGTCGTGATCTGGGTCCGGGTGTCGTTCCCGCGGCTGCGTGAGGACCAGCTGCAGCGGTTCTGCTGGCTCGTGCTGGTGCCGCTCGCGCTGGCCCAGCTCGCGCTCACCGCCGTGGTCAGGGTCGCGCTCTAGCCGGACTGTGCCATCGTGTCCTGGTGATGTTACGGCGGTCGGTCGCGATCGGAGCAGCGATCGTGGTCGCGGCCCTGCTGGCGCTCTACCTCCGAGCCGGCGTCCCGATCCGGCGTGGGCACGTGGCGGTCCCGCCTGTGGAGGCGGCTCCGGCCGACGTTCTGCGTGCCTACCTCAACGCCGTGGGCGCGAACGACAAGGCGGCGCAGCGGGCGCTGTGGGCGGCCGGGCGTCACCCGGGCCTCAACTCCGACAACGTGTGGGCGGTCACCGGTGTGCGAGTCCACCGGCAGGACGCGTACACGCCGATCCCGGACGACCCCGACGAGCTGTCGGCCTACCGCGACGTCGTTCGGGTCCTGATGAGCTTTAAGGTGCGCTTCTGGCCGGTGCGCGACAACCCGCAGCAGCCAACCTCGACCTTCTACCTGGTGGTGCGTAATGGTGACCGCGAACCGTGGCGAATCTGGGGTACCGGTGCGTACGTCTAGTCCGCGCCGCAAGACGCTTCGGTGGGTGCTGCTCGTAGTCCCGGTCTTACTGCTGCTCTTCGGACTGCTGGCCGGGTATCTGCACTTCGGCGTCCCGATCGAGCGGAGCCGCGTCGCGGTTCCGGCCGCCGACGCCGAACCGCCGCGCGTCCTGCAGGCGTACCTCGACGCGCTGGCCGCGAACGACGTCTCCACGCAGAAGGCCCTGTGGGTGCCCGGACGGTGGCCGGACCAGTACGCGAACCGGCTCCGGACGGTCGCCGCGATCGACGTCGGCAGCTTCGTCAGTCACCCGAAGCCGAAGCCGGGGGAGGACGTCGGGGCCGACAAGGGTCTGTCGGCATACGACGAGCGCGCACAGGTGGGCGCGCAGTACAGCCTCGTCTACTGGCCGCTGATGGGCGGGGACGACAAGGATTCCGGCCGGGTGACCGCGGAGAGCTTCCTGCTCGTCCGGGCCGACTCGAAGGATCCCTGGCGGATCTGGGCGCTCGGCTTCTACGGGTGATTCCTGGCCGGTGCGCTTTGCCGGTGCGTCCGGAACGGGCAGGATGCCCCCATGGGCGTTCCGGGTGCGGGTCTCGCGAAAGGTCTGGCGGTGACGCTGCGGGTGCTGTCCCGCCGCGCGCACACCCGGCAGTATCCGGACGTCAAGCCTGACCTGCCCCCGCGCAGCCGCGGTGTGATCGCGCTGCTCGAGGAGAACTGCACGGTCTGCATGCTGTGCGCCCGGGAGTGCCCGGACTGGTGCATCTACATCGATAGTCACAAAGAAACGGTGGAGACGCCCGGAGCGGCGCGGGCCCGGCAGCGCAACATGCTCGACCGGTTCGCGATCGACTTCTCGCTCTGCATGTGGTGCGGGATCTGCATCGAGGTCTGTCCGTTCGACGCGCTCTACTGGTCGCCGGAGTTCGAGTTCGCGGAGTACGACATCCGCGACCTGCTGCACGAGTCCGATCGCCTCCGGGAGTGGATGTGGACGGTGCCGCCCCCACCCGCCCACGACCCGCTCGGCGAACCGGCCAAGGAGGTCGTCGCGGCGGACCGCGCGCTGGCCGCGCAGCGGGCCGCCGATGCGGCGCGCGACGAGGCGACGGAGATCCGCGAGGAGACCGGAACCGGCGAGACGTCACTGTGAGCGTTTTGGCCATCGGGATGTCGGTGGTGACTGGCAGGATGCCCGCGTGACCGTGACCGACATCCTGATCGCCGCCCTGGGCGTGGTGGTCGTCAGCGCGGCGCTCGCGGTCGTCACGACGGCCCACGTCGTGCGGGCCGGGCTCTGGCTGGTCGTCGCGCTGGGCGGGTTGGCAGGCGTCTTCCTGGTGCTCACCGCCGAGCTCGTGGCCTGGGTGCAGATGCTGGTGTACGTCGGTGCGGTGGTCGTGCTGCTGCTGTTCGCGGTCATGCTCACCCGGGCGCCGATCGGCGCGAGCCCCGATCTGGACCGCGCGCGCTGGCCCGCGATCGGCGTCGGCGTCGGCTCCGCCGCCGCGTTGGTCGTGTTGCTGGTCCACGCTTACCGCTGGTCCCACGTCGATCTGGACGACGTCCCGGAGGGCACCGCCGAGCAGGTGGGCACCGAGATCTTCCGGCAGTGGGTGCTGCCGTTCGAGGTGCTCTCGGTGTTGCTGTTGGCCGCGCTGGTGGGCGCGATCGTCGTGTCGTCGCGGCGCTCCGGTTCTGCGGGGGGCCGCTGATGCATCCCGTGGTGCCGTACGTCCTCGCGGCAGTGCTGTTCGGCATCGGTCTCTACGGCGTGCTCGTCCGCCGGAACCTGCTGCTGGTGCTGATGGCGGTCGAGCTGATGCTCAATGCCGTCAACCTGATCCTGGTGACCGCCGACGTCTCGACCGTGGGCGTCCCGCGCTCCGGCAGCGTGTTCGCGCTGTTCGTGATCGTGCTGGCCGCGGCTGAGGTCGGCGTCGGACTGGCGTTGATCCTGCAGCTCTACCGCCTGCGGCAGACGGTAGCCGTGGACCGGGTCGACACCGGCGAGGCGGAGCCGGGAGGCGACCGGTGAACACGAACGTAGCCCTCGCCGCCGCGCTCCCGGCGCTGCCCGGCGCGGCGGGTCTGGCCGGTCTGCTGCTCCGCCCCGCGAATCGCCGCTGGGCCGCCGCCCTAGGAGTCACCACCGTAGCGGCGGCCCTGGTCGCCGCCGTCGCACTCTGGCTGCGGCTGGCGACCGACAACACGATGCCGCGCCGCTACGCCGACTACCTCCCCAGCGGCTTCGCCCAGGAGGTCGACGCCGCGACCCGCCTCGCCGACTTCGGCCCGCTGAACGTGCTGCTCGCGGTCCGGGTCGACACCGAGGCGGCGGTCGTCGCGGTGATGGTCTGCCTGGTCGCGCTCGCGGTGCAGGTGTACTCGATCGCCTACCTCCGGGACGACGATCGTTACGGCCCCTACGCGGCCCAGGTCTCGCTGTTCACCGCCGCGATGCTGCTGGTCGTGGTCAGCGGCGACCTCTTCCTGCTGCTGATCGGCTGGGAAGTGATGGGCCTCTGCTCGTACCTGCTGATCGGCCACGATCGCAGCCTGCCCGAAGCGCCGGGCGCCGCCGTGAAGGCGTTCCTCGTCACCCGGGTCGGTGACGTCGGGTTCCTGCTCGGCGTTGTCGTGCTCGGCGTGGACGCGGGCTCGTTCCGGATCGCCGACATCCTGGCCGCCGACCTCAGCGACGGGACGCTGCTCGCCGCGTGTTTGCTCCTGCTGGCCGGGGTGGCGGGCAAGTCGGCGCAGTTTCCGCTGCACACCTGGCTGCCCGACGCGATGGCGGGCCCGACGCCGATCAGCGCGCTGATCCACGCGGCGACGATGGTCGCGGCCGGTGTGTACGTGGTGTTCCGGCTGTTCCCGCTGTATACGCGCGCACCGGACGCGCTGGCGGTGCTCGGCGTGGTGGCGGCCGTGACGATGCTGCTCGCCGCGTGTGCCGCGCTGGCCCAGGACGACCTCAAGCGGGTGCTGGCGTGGTCGACGGTCAGCCAGCTCGCGTACATGACCGGTGCGCTCGCGGTCGGCAACGACGGTGCCGCGCTGCAACATCTGCTCACCCACGCGGGTTTCAAGGCGCTGCTGTTCCTCGCGGCGGGTGCGGTGATCCACGCGGTCGCGTCGAACCTGATGTCGGGGATGGGCGGGCTGCGCCGCACGATGCCGGTGACGTTCTGGACGACGACGATCGGTCTGGCCGCGCTGGCCGGCCTCCCGCCGTTCTCCGGCTTCTGGACGAAGGAGTACGTGCTGGGCGCCGCCGAGGAGGCCGCCGCAGGGCACGCCGTGGTGGCGTCCTGGGTCGGGTGGGTGGTGCTCATCGCCGGTCTCGTCACCACCGCACTCACCGGGGCGTACGCCGCCCGCCTCTGGCTGCGGACGTTCTTCGGCAGTTACCGCGGCACCGCGACCCCGCACGACCCGCCGGCGCTGATGCGCTGGCCGGTGGTGTTGCTCGCGGTGCCTGCCGCGTTCGGCGGTGCGGTGGTGCTGTGGTCCGTCGACTCCGGCGTGGGTTGGTTCGCCTACGCGCCTTCCGACGGGCACGCCGAGGTCGAGCCCGTCAGCTCGTTCGAACTGCACCCGTCGCTCGCCCTCGCCGCGACCGCGCTCGCGCTGCTCGGTGCCGGCGTGATGTGGTGGCGGTGGCGCCGGGACCCGGTGTTGGACGGCCCGCGGATCTTCGCGGACGCGTTCGGTATCGACGCCGTCCAGCGAGCGCTGGTGGTGCGACCGGTACGGACGCTGGCCCGGTTCGCGCGGGTCGGTGACGCCCGTGCGGTCGGCGGTACGGCCACCGGCACCGGCCGTGGTGCGATCCGTCTCGGCCGGACGCTGGCCGGGGCCCACGCGCGTGGCCTCGGCGGTTACGTGACGACCGCGCTGGCCGGTGGAGCCCTGCTCGCGGTCCTGGCGGCGATCGGAGTGCTGCGGTGAGCGCGGCCCTGGTGGCGGTGCTGGTGCTGCCTGCGCTGGGTGCGGTCGCGCTGGCGTTCTGGCCGGCGGCGGCCGAGCGGGCGGCGCGGTGGTTCGCCGTGGTGCTCTCCGGTGCGGTGTTCACGTTGACGCTGGTGTTGCTGGGGGCGCGCCACGACGGCCCGGATCCGTGGACCGAGGTCGACGCGCGCTGGATCCCGAGCCTGGACGTGCGCTTGCACCTCGGCGTGGACGGGATCTCCTGGCCGCTGATCGCGCTGACCGGCCTGATCTTCCTGCTGTGCGCCCTCTACTCGCTCCGGCACGTGCCGAACCCCGGAAATCCGCGTCGACTCCTCGCCCTGATGCTGGCGCTGGAGTGCGGTGTATTCGGCGCATTCATGGCGCTGGATGCCGTCGTGTTCTTTGTATTCTTCGAGGTCACGCTGCTGCCGATGTTCGCGGTGATCGCGATCTGGGGCGGCGCGGGTCGGCGGTCGGCGGCGCGGCAGTTCCTGCTCTACACGCTGTTCGGCTCGGTGCTGCTGCTGGTGGGCGTCATCGCGGCCACGATCGGCCGGGGTACCGCGGATCTGGTCGCCTGGTCCCGCGACGCCTCCACGATGTCCGAGCGCGGCCAGATCGCGGTGTTCGTCGTGCTGCTGATCGCGTTCGCGGTGAAGAGCCCGCTCTGGCCGCTGCACAGCTGGCTGCCCGACGCGCACACCGAGGCGCCGACCGTCGGCTCGGTCATCCTGGCCGCCGTCCTTCTGAAGATGGGCACGTACGGCCTGATCCGCGTCGGGCTGCCCGCTGCGCCCGAGGGAGCGCGAGCGGTCGCGCCGGTGCTCGGCGTGCTGGCGGTGGCGGCGATCGTCGTCGCCGGGCTGGTGTGCCTGGCGCTGGGTGAGCTCAAGCGGCTGATCGCGTACTCGTCGGTCGGTCACATGGGGTTCGTCCTGCTCGGCATCGCCACGCTCGGCACGCCGGGCCTCCAGGCGGCGCTGTTCGGCAACATCGCGCACGGCGTCCTCACCGGGCTGTTGTTCTTCCTCGTGGGGGCGGTCAAGGATCGCTACGGCACGGGCGACCTCGACCGGCTCGGCGGGATCGCGACCGTCCATCCCACGCTCGCCGGTCTGCTCGGCTTCGCCGCCGTCGGCAGCCTCGGGCTGCCCGGGCTGGCCGGGTTCTGGGGTGAGGCGTTCGCGGTCGTCGGCGCCTTCGGTGGGTCGGCCTTCTTCAAGGTCCTCGGCGTCGTGGCCGCGCTGGGTGCGGCCCTAGCCGCCGCGTACTTCCTCCGTCTTCTCCGGCGGACGACGGTCGGCCCGACGGGGTCCGCGGTGGTGGCCGGTACACCCCGGTTGGACGCCGTCGAGCTGGCCGCCTGGGCGCCGCTGGTCGTGCTGGCGCTGGTCCTCGGGTTGGCGCCGGATCTGCTGTTGTCGTTGACCGTGGCACCGGTCGAGGCGCTGGTGGCGGTGGTGAACCCGTGACCGTCCAAAGTGTCGACCATGCCGCGCTGGCGCCGGTCTACGCGGTGATAGCCGCGGCGGTGCTGGCCCTGCTCGTCGACCTCGTGCTAAGCGGTCCGGAGCGGGGCCCGGGCACGGGCAAGCGCTGGGCCGGGCCCGTGCTGCTCGGAGTCGGGGCGCTCGGGCCGGTGACGGCGGTGGTGTCCGCGCTCGTCGTCGGCTCGGACCGGCGGGGCACGTTCTGCACACCGAGCGGCGTGCTGCCGGGCGACGTCCGGGTGGGGCCGTCGTGCTCGTTCGTCGTCGACGCGGCATCGGTGTCGGTGACGGTGCTCGGGTGCTCGCTGGCGCTGGTGGTGCTCGCGCTGTCCGTTCCGATCGTTCGGAGTGCGGTGGTGCCGGCCGGGGAGTACGTCTTCCTGCTGCTCTGCTCGCTGGTCGGCCTGGTCGTGCTCGGGTCGGCCCGTGACCTGCTGACGCTGCTCATCGCGATCGAGACGCTGACGCTGCCGGTCTACGTCCTGGTCGGCCTGGTGCGGCGCGGGGGATCGGAGCCGGGTGACCCCGCGTCGGCGGAGGCCGCGGTCACGTTCTTCGTGACGTCGGTCGTCGCGACGACGCTGACGCTGCTCGGCATCGCGTTGCTGTACGGCGTGGTCGGCGCGGTGCACCTGGACCGGGTGGCGGCGGCGCTGGCCGCCCGGCCGGACGCCCGCGAACTGCCGCTGGTCGGTGTCGCGGTGCTGCTCGTCCTCGCCGGGCTGCTGTTCAAGCTCGCGGCGGTGCCGTTCCACGCCTGGGCGCCCGCGACCTACGACGGGGCGCCGCTGCCGGTCGCCGCGTGGCTAGCCACCGGGTCGAAGCTCGGCGGTGCGGTCGCGGTCGTGGTCACGGTCGGGGTCGCGCTGCGGCCGGTGCTCGACGTCCTCGCGCCGGTGCTGGCGGTCGTGGCGGTGGTCACGATGACGGTCGGCAACCTGGTGGCGCTGCGGCAGCGCCGGTTGGTGCGGTTGCTGGCCTGGTCAGCGGTGGCGCAGACCGGTTACCTGCTGGCACCGCTAGCCACCCTCACCACCGCACGGGGGGACGACCTCCGGAACGCGATCGCCGGTGTCGCCGCGTTCACCGCGCTGTACCTGGTGGTCAGCGTCGGCACGTTCGCCGCGGTCGTGGCGCTGCGCGGCGCGGGTGCGGGCGGGACGCTCGACGACCTGGCCGGTGCCGCGCGGCGGGCGCCGTGGGCTACCGCGGCGTTCGTGCTCGGGATGGCCGGGCTCGCCGGGCTGCCGCCGGGGCTCGCGGGGTTGTTCGCCAAGGTGGTGGTCGTGAAGGCCGCGCTGGACGGGTCGGCGGGGTGGCTGGCCGTGGTGATCGGTCTCAACGCGGTGATCGGCCTCGCCTTCTACGCCCGCGCCGGTGCCGCCTGCTTCGCGCCGCCGCGGCCCTCCGAGCCCGCGCCGCCGCGGCCCTCCGAGCCCGCGCTGCAGGCGTCCGAGCCGGCCGGGGGTGCGGTGACCGGCGCGGAAATCGCCGCGCGTCGAGCGTCCGCATCATGGGCAGTGGGTGCCGCGGTCGTGCTGACGGCAACGGCGGGCGTGGTGCTCGGCGCGTGGCCGCAGTGGGTGTTCGACGCTGCCGAATCGGTGGCCAGAGCACTCGAGTGACTGACGGTACGCGGGTGTGAGCTGGGTTAACGGCGGGAACGTCCGGGCTGTACGTCGCGTTCTACCGATTGCCGGAGCATTTGCGCTCCGTGCTCACCGCCTGGAGTCTGTGTTCAATGCCTGGAGGAAGGGTGCATCACCACTTCAACGGGCTGAAGACTGCGCTACTGCTCGGAGTGCTCAGCGGTTCGATCCTGGCCGCCGGGTACTGGCTCGGCGGGTCGACCGGCCTGGTACTCGCTGCGGTCCTCGCGATCGGGATGAACGGGTTCAGCTACTTCTACTCGGACAAGCTGGCCCTCCGCTCGATGCGCGCGTACCCGGTGAGCGAGGTCGACCAGCCCGGGCTGTACGCGATGGTTCGCGAACTCGCGACCCTCGCCGGTCAGCCGATGCCGAGGCTCTACGTCAGCCCGACCAACCAACCCAACGCGTTCGCCACCGGACGCAACCCGCGGAACGCGGCGGTCGCGGTGACCGACGGGATCATGCAGATCCTCACCCCGCGCGAGCTGCGGGCCGTGATCGGGCACGAGCTGTCACACGTCTACAACCGGGACATCCTGATCTCGTCGGTGGCCGGGGCGCTCGCGTCGATGATCACGGTGGTCGCGAACCTCGCGTTCTTCCTGCCGCTCGGGGACGACGAGGACTCGCCGAACCCGGTCGTGGTGCTGCTGACGCTGATCCTCGGTCCGATCGCGGCGTCGCTGATCCAGTTGGCGATCAGCCGGAGCCGCGAGTACGAGGCCGACGCCGACGGTGCGAAGCTGTCGGGCGATCCGTTGGCGCTGGCCAGCGCGCTGCGAAAGATTCACATGGGGACGCAGGCGCTGCCGTTGCCGCAGGAGTCGCGGCTGCTGTCGTCGAGCCACCTGATGATCGACAACCCGTTCCGCAAGAGCGGCGTGGCGACCCTGTTCAGCACCCACCCGCCCATGGAACAGCGCGTCCAACGCCTAGAAGACATGGCCCGCTACATGCCCGGGGCGGCCCGCTGACGGCAACGTGCCCGCCCGATTCTCAGCGGGCCGCCTTCCGGCGGGCGCGATACGCGCTGACGGTGGTTCGCGAGGCGCAGGTTTCGGAGCAGTAGCGGCGGGAGCGGTTGCGGGACGTGTCGACGAACACGTCGGCGCAGTCGGCCGCCGCGCAGATGCCGATCCGCTCGCGTCCGTGCCGGACGATCAGGTTCGCCATCGCCATCGACACCGTTGCGCCGAGTTGCTCCACCACCGGCGCGTCGTCGTCGGAGTAGTGCAGGTGCATCCGGCCGTCGTGGTTCGTGGCCCGCGGCACCGGCTTGCACCGCTGGAGTAACGCGTCGAGCCGCTCCACCGACTCGGCGTCGGAACTCGCCCCGGCCACGTCTCGCAGCGAGCGCGACAACGCGGAGATCTCCACCACGTCGACGTCGCTCAGCGGCACCGCCGCCAGCTCGCTGAACCAATCGAGGTGCGTGGCCACGAACGTCTCGCAGGCCTCGCGCAGCCCCTCACCAGCGACATCACGCGCCGGGACGAGGTTGGCGAGGTCGACCGCCAACTGCACGGCGTCCGCGTTGTAAGTGTCGTATTCCATTTGGCCACCTACCGCATCCAGAGGTAGTCTCGTCTCCAGTGTAGGGGTCTAACTGTGTTATGCCCATAACACTTCGAGTCACAACGTCGTGTGAAAGCAGGTTCGACGCACCATGCGCCGCTATGCAGAACTCTGGCGCCTGCCGTCGGCCCCGCTGCTGATCGTCGCCGGAATCGTCGGCCGGTTACCGGGAGGCATCGCGCCGTTGGCGCTGCTCCTGTTCGTGGCCGATCGCACCGGCTCGTACGGAGTCGGTGGGATCGCGGTCGGCATCTACGGACTGGCCACGGCCGCCGTAGCCCCGTTGCTGGGACGGGTGGCCGACCGACGAGGCTTCACCGCGGTGCTGGTCGGCACCGGCGTGGGATACCCGGTGGCCATCGGCGTGCTCGTGACCACCGCACTAGCCGGCGCGCCGGTCGTCCTGATCTTCCTGGCCGCAGCCTTCGCCGGCTCGCTGGTGCCGCTGCTCAGCTCCTCGCTGCGCGCGATCTGGACCGACCTGGCTGACTCCGCTGACCTGGCTGACTCCGCTGACCGGGCTGACTCCGCTGACCGGGTCGGCTCCGCCAACGTCGAATCCACCCGGCAGACCGCGTTCGCGCTGGACGCGATCGCGCTCGAGGTCGTCTGGATGACCGGTCCGGTGCTGGTGGCGGTCGCGGTCGCGACGACGTCGGCGACCTGGGGCCCGGTCATCGCGCTGGGCGGGGCCGCAACGGCCGCGCTGGTCGGTTCGCTGGCCGTCGCGGTGAGCAGGCCGAGCCGCCGCTGGCGACCCCGTCCGGTCGAGGCGGGTACGGTCCGGCGGAACCCGCTGCGTGCCCGGGGTATGGCTCCGGCGCTGGTCGCCGCGTTCGCGCTGCTGTTCGGCACCGGCGCGATCGAGGCCGCGATGGCGGCGTTCGCCGACGCGGAGGGCAAGCCCGCGCTGTCCGGCGTCCTGCTGTCGGTGTGGAGCGTGGGCAGCGCGATCGGCGGTCTCTGGTTCGGCGCCCAGCGGTTCGCGATGCCGGTCGTCCGCCAGTACCGGTGGACGCTGGCCGCGTGCGCGCTCGGGTTCGCGCCGCTCGCGTTCCTGGGCAACGCGTGGCTGATCGGCATCGTGCTGTTCCTCGGTGGCACCGCGTTCGCCCCGGCGATCACCGTCCAGAACTCGCTGGTGGCTGAGCTCGCGCCGCGCGGGACCCTCACCGAGTCGTTCACCTGGCTGACGACCGTGACCTACGCGGCGGTCGCCGCGGGCACCGCGATCGGCGGCGTGCTCGTCGACCGGCCCGGCGGCGTCACCGCCGCCCTTCTCCTCGCCGCAGCCGCTGCGGTGCTCGCCTGGTCGATCGCGGCGTGGCCCGGCACCAGCCTGCAGACCAAGAAACTTTCGGAGGCATCCTCATGAGCACGGGACTACGGCGGTACGCCGAGGTGTGGCGGCTGCCCGGGGCCCGCACGCTGCTGATCGGCAGCATCCTGGGGCGGCTCCCGATCGGGATGGCGCCGCTGCTGCTGGTGCTGCTGGTCGAGGGGTCCACCGGCTCGTACGCGGACGCCGGTATCGCGAGCGCCGCGTACGCGGTCGCCAACGCGATCGTCGGGCCCGTGCTCGGCCGGATCGCGGACCGGCTGCGTCCCGCGCCGGTGCTGCTCGGGACCGCGCTCGCGTGGCCGATCGCCGCGGTCGGCGTGCTGGCCGCGACCGCGGTGGACGCGCCCGCGCCGGTGCTGTGGGCAGCGTCCGCGTTGCTCGGCGCATGTCTGCCGCCGCTCACCGCGACCGTGCGGAGCGTCTGGGCCGAGCTGACGTCGGGCCCGGCGACGAGCCGGCTGCGGGAGTCCGCGCTGGCGCTGGAGACCACCGCGTTCGAGCTGGTGTTCGTGCTCGGCCCGATGGTCGTCGGTGCGCTGGCCGTGGTGACCGAGCCGACCGTCTCGCTGGTGGTCGCCGCGGTACTGGCGCTGGGTGGAACGCTCGCGGTGGCGTCCGGGCGGGCGACGCGCGGGTGGCGTCCGGAGCCGGGACGTCCGGCTGCCCGCGGGCTCGGCCCGGCAGTCGCGTTCGGGATGCCGCTGCTGCTCGCGGTCTCGTCGGGGCTGGCGTTCGCGTTCGGCATCGTCGGGGTCGCGATCCCGGCCTTCGCCGCGGAGCGTTCCGGCGGGGACGCCGACGGGCTGGCTGGCTTGCTGCTCGGTCTCTGGGGCGTCGGCAGCGTGACCGGTGGGCTCTGGTATGGGACGCGACAGTTCCGGCGGTCGCTGCCCACGCAGTGGGCGGTGTCGCTCGGCGCGGTCGCGGCCGGCCTGGCGACGCTGGCGCTGGTTCCGTCGGCGGGGGTGATGGCGGTCGCGCTGCTGGTCGGCGGCCTGACCCTGGCGCCGGCGCTGACGGTGGAGAACGCGCTGGTGTCGCGAATCGCTCCGGCCGGCATGGTGAACGAGGCCTACACCTGGGTCGCGACCGTGGTGTTCGCCACGTCGGCCGCGGGCGCTGCGGTGGCCGGCGTGCTGGTGGAGCAGGAGTCCGGCGTGGCGATCGCGTTCACGTTGGCGGCGCTGACCACCGGTGCCGGCGCGGTCGCCGCCGCGGTACCGCGCACCGCGCTGCGTCGCGTCATCACCCGCACCACCTGACGCTGCACGATCAAATCCGCCTTCACTCAATGTCGTGGAGGCGGATTTGACGTATTTGAGCGCGGTTATCCCTGGAGCGGGTCTTCACACTGAACGGGAACAACCCCGTCGACGGAGGTGGATGTGCGAGCCGATCAGGTCACGGATGCGTGCGCGGAACACGGCGAGGGGCCGGTCTGGGACACCGCGAACGGCGTGCTGCGCTTCGTCGACATGCTGGTGGGCGCCGTCCTGACGTTCGACCCGGTGACCGGCGAGCTCACCAGACACGTGGTCGCTGACGTCGCCGCCGCACTGCGGCCGCGCCGTCCGGGTGGGTGGGTCCTGGCGACGCAGCGCGGGTTCGCGCTGCTCGACCGGGGTGATCTCGACGCGCCGGAGGCCGCCGAGCCGGCCTGGATCGAGGCGTTCACCGACAAGTCGATCCGGATGAACGACGGCGGCTGCGATCCGCAGGGCCGGTTCTACTGCGGGACGATGGCGTACAGCCAGGACCCGGGGTGCGGCACGCTGTACCGGCTCGACCCGGACCGGTCGGTGCACGAGGTGCTGACCGGCCTCACGGTCTCCAACGGCCTGTGCTGGTCGTCGGACGGCGCGCACGCCTTCTTCGTCGACTCGCCGACCGAGCGGATCGACGTCTTCGACGCCGACCCGGCGACCGGGACGCTCCACGATCGGCGTCCGTTCGTGCAGATCCGGGACGGCACGCCCGACGGGCTCACGATCGACGCCGACGGAGGCGTCTGGGTGGCGCTCTACGGCGCGGGCGCCGTGCACCGTTACGACCGGCACGGGGCGCTCGACCTCGTCGTCGAAGTACCGGTGAGCCAACCCACGTCGTGCGCGTTCGTCGACCGCGACCTGTTCATCACGACGACGAGAGAGGGGCTGCCGGACGGCGCCGAGCCGCAAGCCGGTGCGCTGTTCCACGTCCGGCCGGGCGTCCGCGGCCTCCCGCCGTTCGGGTTCGGCGGATAGTTTCGAGGTGTTCCTGGGACTGGAGTGGCGTCCCGAGGCGTCAGGCGGGGTGCCCAGGCAGTCGGGACAGCCGCCTCTGTCGGCCGGGTCGGCGGGACGACCAGGGTAAAGAGCATCCGGTTCTCCCCCCGAAGGGATACCGCAATGCTTCCGCAGGTCGTCCGCTCCGAGTTCCTCCCCCTGGTGGAAACGCAGCTCACTTACCAGGACGCGCTGATGGGCCGCCCGAACGTCGTCGGCGTCGGGCTCGGCCACAAGTACAGCGGTGGCATCAACACCGGGGAGCGGGCGATCACGGTCCTCGTCCACCGCAAGGTCGACGCCCGGTATCTCGCGCCCAAGGCCATGGTGCCGTCCGAACTCGAGGGCGTGCCGACCGACGTCCAGGAGGTCGGGCTGATCCGGGCCGGCGGCGGCCCGCAGCCGTGGGCCGACCGGGGGAGCGCCACCGCCTCCCTCGGCGTCGGCCCGTTCCAGCTCGGCCAGCGGGTCCGTCCGGCGTTCGCGGGGGTCAGCGTCGGCCACTTCCGGGGCAACGCCGGCACGTTCGGCGCCGGGTGTTTCGACGCGCTCCCGCCGACCGGTAGCGCCGGCCGCTACTACATCCTGAGCACGAACTACGCGTTGGCCGACTGCAACGCCGGTCGGGCCGGCGATCCGATACTGCAGCCGGCGTTGGTCGACGGTGGCCGCTACCCCGCCGACGTGATCGGCGGGCTGGTGCGCTTCGTCCCGATCCAGTTCCACGACGGTGCTCGCAAACCCGTCAACTTCGTGGACGCGGCGATCGCCGAGGCGGCCCAGGACACCGACCGCCGGGTCTACTGGGCCGGTGAGGTGACGACGCTGAACGCGGCGCCGAACATCAACGACACCGTGCAGAAGTGGGGCCGCACGACCAACTTCACGACCGGACACGTGCTGAACGTGAACGCGACCGTCGACGTGCACTACGACCGCGGCCGGATCGCCCGGTTCGGCCAGCAGATCGTCACGACCAACATGTCCGCGGGCGGGGATTCCGGCAGCCTCGTCACCGATCCCGACGAGGGCGCCGTGGGCCTGCTCTTCGCCGGCTCCGGCCGGGTCAGCGTGCTCAACAACATCGTGGCTGTCCAGTCGCTGCTCGGCGTCCGCGTCACCGGCAGCTGAGTCGGGAACCGCTCCGGCCCGCGTGTCCCGGTCGGCCAGGACAAGCTGCCCCGCCCGCCGGGGCAATCGTCTCTGTCGATCGGGGCGGCGAGCAGGCCAAGGTGGAGCCCGACAGGGTGCCGGCAACCCCGGTGCAGGGCCACCGCCCTGCGCCGGGTCATGTCCGAGGGCTGACCGCGAACCGACGCGTGCCACAGCCCGTGTGTAGTAGCCCGTCTCCTTGGGGAGGCAGGTGCGGAAGAAGTGGGGGCGCAGTGGAGACATCGGACTGCGCTCGTCCTCCGGGTGTGAGCCGGGATCCGAGGGGGATTCCGGCCCTCACTCGTGCCCGCCGAGCGCGGCCCGCGGCGGTTCGGGCCCGCCGCGCCGCGGCTACTGACGGGATGTCGTCATCGGACAGGACGGGGCGCGCGCCGCTGCGGTACAACCAGCGCGGCAGGGTCCCGGGACCGCACGGTCGCGGTCGTAACCCGGCGCTCTGCCGGATCCTGAGGCTCATTCTTCCTGCGGAACCCGATCGATGGAGCGCGCGCTCCGTCCACAGTGCAGAGGACTTACCGTGACCAACTCGGAACCCGCGACGGTCTTCGTCATCGACGTCAACGACCGCTTCGCGCATTTGTTCAGCAGCGTGACCGACCTGCTGGCCACCCACGAGGCCGCCCCTGCCGAGCCGCCGCGCGGCTTGGACTTCTTCGACCAGGACGGGCAGCGGCTCGCGCCGGTGTTCGACGAGACCTGGCGCCTGTCGGGACTGGTGAAGACGGACGAGAAGCCGGAGCCGGAGGCCGTCCAGGCACGTCTCGTAGCGGTCTTCGCCTTCCTCGCCCAGTACACGACCGACCACCCGTCGCAGATCTCCGAAGACTTCGGGCTGAGCGTCGACGAGGCACTCCGCGAGCTGCCGCAGCTCAACGGCAAGACGCTGGCCGAGAGCATCGCCGCGCTGCGGGGATTGACCCATGAGGCGGCGCCGGAAGGGCACCAGCAGGACCGGGGAAGCTGGTTCCACAATTTGATGCACAATATCTGACATTCCGTACGACGAACGGTAGCCGGATGCCAATTTCCTCCCTGTCCAGACTTTCGCCCCGCAGCGTCGTGGGGTTGCTCGTCGCCGTCCTGGTCGTGGCTGCCGTACTGCTCGGACAGTTCATCGGCAGCGACGACCCGGACACCGGGCCGGTGGGGATCAGCATCGCGGTGGCGGTCTCCTGCACGGCAATGGGTGTGCTCATCCTCGTCGCCGTGCCGCGGCACCTGGTCGGCCGGCTGCTCCTCGCAGCCGGCGCCAGTGCCGCGGTCGGCACGCTCGCGGTGAGTTGGACCAGGTGGGAACCCGTCGCCTGGCTGAGCCAGTGGTCCTGGTGGCCGGCGTACGGCCTGCTGTTCCTGGCCCTGCTGGTCTTTCCCGACGGCCGATTACCGAGTCGTCGCTGGCGTGCGCTGGCGATCGCGCTCGTCGTACTGACGACGCTCGGCGCGCTGGCCCTCGCGATCGGCGCGTTCGCCGAGCCGCAGACGCTGCTCAGCACGGATATCAAGAAGCCGCCGTTCGCGCGCTTGTTCATCCGGATCTTCGCGGTCGCGTTGCTGTTCACCGTGTTCGCGGCCTTCGGTGTGCTGGCCGCGCTCTGGTTCCGTTGGCGACGCGCAGACGGCGAGACGCGGCAGCAACTCGCCTGCCTGCTGCCGGCGGTCACGCTGTTCCTCCTGGGGTGGTTCGCCGACTTCTTCAACCTGTCGGGCGGCTACGTCATCGCGACGGTCGCCGTGCCGCTCGGGATGACCGTCGCGATCGTCCGATACCGGCTCTACGACCTCGATCGGGTGCTGAACCGCACGATCGTGTGGTTGGTCATGACGTTGCTGGTCGTCGTCGGCTTCGTCGCGATCGTGACCGTGCTCCGCGAGATCGTCATGCGGAACACCGACGACGACACGGTCTCGCTGGTCACCACCGGCCTGATCGCGATCGCGTACGCGCCGCTGCACCGTCGCGTCCAGCAGGGCGTCAACCACCTGCTCTACGGAGACCGGCACGACCCGTACAAGGTCATCGCCGAGCTCGGCGACGTGCTGGGGCAGACCGCCGAGCCGAACGCGGTGCTCCCGCTGCTGACCGGAACGATCGCCAGCTCGTTGCAGGTCCCGTACGTGGCGGTCGAGGTCGAGGAGGCGCGCGGCGCCCGGCTGCTGGCCTGGTACGGCCGGGTCGGGCCGACCGTGAACGCGTTCGACATGATCTCCCGCGGCGAGCACATCGGACGTCTGCTCGTCTCACCCCGCACCGACGGCGGGCACTTCACCCCGCGCGAGACCCGCCTGCTGGCCGACATCGCGCTGCACGCGGGGGTGGCGGTGGAGGCCAGCCGGCTCACCAGGGACCTGCAGGAGTCGCGGGAGCGGTTGGTGCGGGCGCAGGAGGAGGAGCGGCGCCGGTTGCGGCGTGACCTCCACGACGGCCTGGGGCCGAGCCTCACCGGCATGTCCATGCAGGTGCGGGCCGCGCGGAAGCTGGCCGGTTCCGGCCGGATCCGCGACATCCTCGATGCCCTCGCCGGTGACCTGGCCGCCTGCACGGCGGAGGTACGGCAGCTGGTCGACGAACTGCGTCCGCCGGCGCTGGACCGTGGGCTGGCCGTGGCGCTGCGGGACGAGTGCCGTCGGTTCGACAGTGCGGCGCTCTCCGTCCAACTGGAGCTGGACGACGACCTCGACCGGCTGCCTGCCGCGGTCGAGGTCGCGGCGTATCGGGTCGTCGCCGAGGCGCTGAACAACGTCGCCCGGCATGCGAGCGCACGGAACTGTGTGGTCGCCGTGCGGCGCGGCCGCGACCTGACGATCGAGGTCAGCGACGACGGGGTGGGGATCAGCGGGCCGGTGCGGTCCGGGGTGGGCTTGTCCTCGATGCGTGACCGGGCGGGGGAGCTGGGCGGGGAGTGCGAGATCCTGTCGGCGCAGCCGCACGGCACCACGGTCCGGGTGCACTTCCCGGCCGCGTCGCTGATGCTCGTGCACCCGCCGACGCCGGCGGCCGCCGACGCTGTCGCCGTTGCTCAAGCGAACGGCGTCGCCCCGGCCGTCCCGGCCGTGGTCGCCGCCGCAGTCAGCGACGCGGCGCCCGTGGCATCGGTCGCCGACGCGGGGCCTGCGGCGCCCGCCGTGCCGGTTGCGCCCGCCGTGCCGGTTGCGCCCGCCGTGCCGGTTGCGCCCGCCGTGCCGGTTGCGCCCGCCGTGCCGGTTGCGCCCGCGCCTGCGGCGCCGCCCGCGCCTGCGGCGCCGCCCGCGCCTGCGGCGCCGCCCGCGCCTGCGGCGCCGCCCGCGCCTGCGGCGCCGCCCGCGCCTGCGGCGCCGCCCGCGCCCGCGGCGCCGCCCGCGCCCGCGGCGCCGCCCGCGCCCGCGGCGCCGCCCGCGCCCGCGGCGCCGTCCGCGCCGGCAGCGGGGGCTCCGGTGGCCGACGCGCCTAGCGCGGCTCCCGCGCTAGGGGTGTCCGACATCGCGCCGGTCGGGCCGCCGGTGCGGCTCTGGCCGGACGGTG
This sequence comes from Cryptosporangium aurantiacum, assembly GCF_900143005.1. NCBI lineage: Bacteria > Bacillati > Actinomycetota > Actinomycetes > Cryptosporangiales > Cryptosporangiaceae > Cryptosporangium > Cryptosporangium aurantiacum. Next base: position 48,404 of record NZ_FRCS01000023.1, on the reverse strand, counting down.
TCGTGCCCTACGAGATCGCGCCGGGTATCGGGCCCGAGGAGCACGTCGCCGAGGCGATCGCGCACCTGGAGAGCCACACGCTGATCCGGTTCGTCCCGCGCAACGCCGACGAGCACCCGGACTACGTGCGGTTCGTCCTCGGTGACTCGTTCGCCTCCCAGGTCGGGCGAGTCGGCGGTGAGCAGCAGATCGAGCTGCTGGCGGGCGGCGAGATGGGCGGCGTCCTGCACGAGATCGTCCATACTCTCGGCCGCTGGCACGAGCACTGCCGCGCCGACCGCGACCAGTACGTCACGATCCAGTGGCAGAACGTCGCCCCGGAATCACGGCCTAACTTCCTTCGGCAGGCCACCGGCCCGAACGAGGACCCGTACGACTACGAGTCGATCATGCATTACCCCCGGGTCGCGTTCTCGACCAACGGCGAGCGGACGCTCGAGACGCTCCGTCCGGTCCCCCCGGTGCCGCCGGGGCTCCCCGTGGGCCAGCGTCGTCGGCTTTCCGAGGGCGACTGCCGGACGATCGAGCGGATGTACCGGACCGCCCCGGCGTTCGCCGAGCAGCCGACGGCGCCGCGGACGCTTCGGCCGGTGGCTGCCGACGTCGTCAGCGGCACCCTGCACCTGCCCGACGAAGCACCGTCCGGGCGCGCCGCCACCGTGGTGATCAGCGTCCGCGACACGACGACGACCGGCGGACCGATGCGAAGCGTCGGCGAAACGATCATGGCCGACGTCCCACTCGTCGGCGGGGGAACGATCCCGTTCCGGGTGCCGGTCGCGGCGGTGGATCCCGCCGCGGTGTACACGGTGGAGGCCCATGTGGACGTTCGTGGCGACGGAACGGTCGCGACCGGAGACCTGGTCACGGCCGCGGCGTGCGCAGTGCTGACCGGCGGGGCACCGACCGAACTCGCGGTCCCGATGACGAGCGTGGTGTGATTCCGGTGAGCGCGTGGGCGTTCCAGGGAGGCACACCGGTGGACGAGCCGAAGCGGGTCCTCATCGTCGACGATCACCCCGTGGTCCGTCGTGGCCTGAAGGTGATGCTGGAGGGCGAGGCCTGGGTGAGCGAGGTCGCCGAGGCGGCCAGCGTCGAGGAGGCCGTTCGCGAGGCGATCACCTGCCAGTCCGACGTCATCGCGATGGACGTCGTCCTGCCGGACGGGGACGGCGTCGACGCCACCCGCCGGATCCTGGAGGCGTGCCCGGACGCCGCGGTGCTGATGCTCACGATGGCCGACGACGACGACATCGTGGCGAAGGCGCTGAACGCGGGCGCCCGGGGCTTCCTCCTCAAGGACACCGACCCCGACATGGTGATCGACGCCTTGCGAACGGTCGCCAGCGGCGGCGTCGTGCTCGGACCCCGGGTCGGGCCGACCGTGCTCACCGCACTGCGCCGCGCCCCGGCGGTGTTGCCGCCGCCGTTCGACCAGCTCACGACCCGCGAGCTCGACATCGTCAACCGGCTGGCCTGCGGCGACACCAACGCGCAGATCGCCCGCCACCTCAACGTCAGCGAGAAGACGATCCGCAACCAGATGTCGGCCGTCTTCAACAAGCTGAACGTCAGCGATCGGGTGCAGGCGGCGTTATTGGCACGGGATGCCGGAATCGTCCGCTGATCGCGAGGTGTGACGATGTCAACACGGGTTTCTGCCCTGCGGCCAGGGGGGATCTAGCAGGGGCCGGTGTCATCCGGCGCGGAGGTTGAGCCGGCCAGATCGCCCCGAGGCCGGTTTCGGAAGAAGGGCCAGGAGGTCACTACCATGTTCGAGCTGCACTGTGGAGCTTGCGCCCGGCCCGGAGCGTCGAGTGAGAACCGCGCCGAGGTCCAAGCGCTGACCGACCTGCACAACAGCCTGGTGCATCGCGGGAGCCCGGTCGCGGTGCTCCGACGCCGTCTGTTCGCGCGTCCGCGGAGTGCCGCTGCCTGAGCCTGCCGCCCCCGCGCTGTGCGTCGGGGCAGCCGCCCACGCGGCGACGAACACTCCGGCCCAGATCAGCCCGATCAGCATCGCCGCCGTGGTGCTGCTGACCGTGCCCCATCCGACGTAGACCCGGTCTCCGGCCAGCAGGACGAGAACCGTGATGCCGAACGTCCAGGCCGAACCCTTGGCGAGCCGGCTGCGACGCTTCCGCGCCACCGTCCAGGTCGCGAGAACAACCGCGGTGGTGGAGATCGCGTGCTGGACCGCGAACAGGTGATCGGTGCGGGCGATGCCCTCCGCGGCGTTCAGCACGATGCCAAGGATGACCAGTGGCACCACCGCACCGCCGGACGCGAGGAGCCCGATCGGCCCCTGCTGCCGGCGGGACCGCACCGGTCGCAGCAGTACGACGACGGCGGCGGCCGCGACCACGGCGTAGGACGGCGTCGAGAGCAGCAGTATCTCCGCGGCGAGGGCGAGCGCGTTGTCGGAGTGCGTCGCCAACGCGTCGGCTACCGGTTGGTCGAGCCGCGGGACGCCGCCGGCCCGGACCGCCACCGCCACCAGCGCGGTGAGCATGCCGCCGACCAGCGTCAGCACCACGACCAGGAGGGCGGTCGAGGCGCCGGTCCACGGGCGCGCACCGGCCAGCCGGGCGATCAGCTTGGCGGGAAGCTCCGGGTGGCGTCCCAGCCTGCGACCGGCGAGGATCCCGGCGACCAGCGCCGCAGCCACCGTGACCAGCCCCAGCGACGCCTGTCCGGCGACCGCGGACACCTGCTGGTAGGAGCTGCCGGCCAGGAATCCGCCGCCGACGTAGGCGCCCGACCACAGCAGCCCGGCCGGGACGCTGTACCTGGCGAAGCTGCCCGGTGTCATCCCGGCCGCTCCGGCCAGGCGGGGCACGAGCGTGCGCGCGCCCACGACCCACCGGGCGACGAACACCGCTCGGCCACCGTGCCGGCCCAGGAGCGCGGATGCGCGGGTCAGAGCCCCGTCCAGACGACGCTGGACGAACCCGCGCCGCACGTCACCTGCGGCCGGGTGTCCGGTTCGGCGTCGTCCGATGAGGTAGCCGCACGTGTCGCCGACGAGGACCGCGACAGCGGCCGTGGCCAGCGCGACCGGGAGGCTCAGCGTGCCGCTGTAGGCGAGGAACCCCAGGCCGAGCGCGGTCGAGACGCTCGGCAGCACGAGCCCGGCGAGCAGAGCCGGTTCCCCGGCGAGCACGAGCGCGGCGAACACCACGACGAGGGGGGCAGGGAGGCCGAGCAGGCCGTCCAGCAGGGTCTCCACGCGAGACACCTCCGGTGGGGCCGGCTCCGACGGCCGGACGGTTACAGCCTTCCGTCACCCGCCGCTCGCCACATCCGGGAGCACCCTGGCGCCGACCCTGAGATGGTTCAGCCGTGCTGCATCTCGGTGACCGCCCTTCCCCCGTGTAGTCGTCATCTGTCGTAGATACACGGCTGCCGGTCGCTGAGGGTTCTCGGGGGTATGCGTTGCGTACTGTTGAGCGGCAAGCGAAAACTAAGTTTTCTGCCGTTTGGAGGTGCGCTCGCCGCTGAATGTGGCAACGATGGAGATTAGGCGTCCGTCCGGAAAGGATGTGCGTTTGCCTCGATCTGTCGTGTCGTCGGTACGGCCCGGGCGGTTATCGGCCCGGGAGTTCGGTGACCCGACATTCGGACGACGCTGTGCCGCGGCTGCCGCCGGGCTGCTGACCGTGGGGTTACTCGTGGGGTCGGCGGGGGTCGCGCGGGCCGATCCGCCGAGCCCGGCTGCCGATCGGCCCACGACGTCGGCGGATTCCACCGGGGCAACCACCAAGAAGCCGCGCACCGTCGCCGAGCGGGTGAAGCAGGAGCAGATCGCCGCCGAGGCCGTCGCGGAGCGGTTGGAGGAGGCGAAGGCGTCGCTGGCCACCGCCCGCGACGACCGGGGCCGGGCCGAGACGCGCAGCACGATCGCGGCGCAGCGCGTCCTGGTGGCGCGCGAGGCGGTTGCCGACTGGGCCCGCGACTCCTACATCGAGGAGGCCGAGCAGCCGTCCGGGTTCCCCGCCGATCCGCGTCGACGCATGTTCGGCCACCCGAACCCGCAGACCGACTCCGCCGAGGCGCTCCTGGCCACGGCGGAAGCGGAGGAGCGAGCCGCCGCGAGCGATCTGGCCGTGGCGACCGCGCTGGCCGAGGCCGCACAGTCCACCGTCGACCGGCTCGGCGACGACCTGTCCCGGCGCGCGGAGACGATCCGCCGGCTCCGCGCCGGGCGGGAGACCGTGCTGGCCGCCGCGCAGTCGGATCAGGAGGCGGTGGACGCCGCGCGTTCGTCGGAGTACATCCGCGACGCGAAGGGCGTCGCCGGTGACGCGGCGCTGAGGGCGATCGAGTTCGCGCTCGCCCAGCGCGGCAAGCCGTACGTGTGGGGCGCCGAAGGGCCGGACACGTACGACTGCTCCGGGCTGGTGCAGACCGCTTTCGCGGCGGCCGGGGTGTCGTTGCCGCGGACCGCGCGTCCGCAGTACCGGGCGACGCAGATCGTCGATACGACCGCGCTGCTCCCCGGCGACCTGCTGTTCTTCGCGACAAACAAGTCGAACTGGGACACGATCCACCACGTGGCGATCTACCTCGGCAACGGCAAGATGCTGCACGCGCCGACGACCGGGGACGTCGTCCGGGTGGCGCCGGTGTGGTGGGAGGAGTTCTACGCGGCGACCCGGGTGGTGCCCGGCCGAACCACGCCGAAGGCGACCCCGAAGCCCTCGCCGGCCCCGGCACCGGAGAAGCCCGCGCCGACGAAGCCCGCGCCGTCGAAGCCCGTACCGTCGAAGCCTGTGCCGTCGCCGACGAAGCCCAGCCCGTCGCCGATCCAGCCCAGCCCGTCGCCGTCGCGCCCGGGGTCGCCGTCGCCGAGCGAAAGCCCGAGCGGCACTTCCAGCGGAACGCCGACGCCAAGCGGAACCCCCGGGCCGAGCACGTCGCCGAGCGGCTCCGGCTCCCCGTCGCCGAGCGGCAGCAGCAGCGGCTCACCGCCCACCAAGCCCGACAGTCCGAGCCCGTCGTGCCCGGCGAGCCCGTCGCCCACTCCGTCGGGATCGGCCTCCCCGACCCCCACACCGACCCCGAGTACCTCGGTGAGCCCCACTCCCTGCCCCTAGCGGCGCCGCGCGTCCGAGGAGCCCGAGAAATCTGGCCGTTCATCGACCTATCACCCGGCGGTGATAGGTCGATAGGTGGCCAACTTTCTGGGCCGAACTCCCTCACCGTGCAGCGCTTCGGCTACGAATGCACGTGTGCTGAGCGACGGGGAACTGAGCGGGATGGCAGAGCGGCTGATGACGGTGCCGGGCCTCGTCGGGGTGATGCTGGGCGGCAGTCGCGCCCGCGGCACCCACACCGACGAGTCGGACGTCGACCTCGGCCTGTATTACCGCCCACCGCTCGACGTCGCCGCGCTCGGTGCGCTCGCCCGTGAGCTGTCCGGGCCGAGCGCGGCGGTCACGGCGCCGGGCGAGTGGGGGCCGTGGGTCGACGGCGGCGGCTGGCTGCGCGTCGCCGACACCCCGGTCGACTGGATCTACCGGGACCTCGACCGGGTCGGCACCGCCTGGGACGACGCCCGCGCCGGCCGGTTCCACTTCCACTTCCAGGTCGGTCACCCGCTCGGCGTCCCGGACTTCACCTACGTCGGCGAGGTCGCGCTCGGGCGGGTGCTGGCGGACCCGTCCGGCGCGCTGACCCGGCTACGCGACGCCGCCCGCGACTACCCGTCCGCGCTGCGCCGCCACGTCGTCGCGCGCACGCTGGGGGAGGCCGACTTCGCGCTGATGATCGCGCGGAAGGGCGTCGGCCGCGGCGACACCACGTACGTCGCCGGCTGCCTGTTCCGGGTGGTGGGCCTCTGCGCACACGCGTTGCACGCGCACGCGGGTGCGTGGCTGATCAACGAAAAAGGCGCAGTGGACGCCGCTGCGGCGCTATCCGTCGCGCCGCTGGACTTCGCCGAGGCGGCCCACGGTGTGCTGGCCTGCCTCGGGCGCACCGAGATCGACCTGCGTGCGGCGCTACACACCGCGGACCTGCTGGTCGACGCGGTCGCCGCCACCTGCGGCGTCCCGCGCGGCGGGGCGTCAGTGGCGACGTAGGTACTGGGCCGCAAGCGCGATGCCGCTGACCGCGGTGAGCGCCCCGAACCCCAGGTGGAGCGCGAGCGCGTCGCCGAACAGCGAGGCGGCAGCGTTGCCGATCATGCCGATCGTCAGCAGCACCCAGAGCAGCGGACGCAGGAGCTGCGGCCCGGACGTGGGAGTGTCGGTCATCGGTGGCTCCTTCGTGAGGGGAACGGTCGAGTTCGACGCTAGGAGCCACGCCGGCCGCCGCCGAGCCCGTCAGCTGCCCGGCGCTGGTACAGCAGGCTGTACTTCCGGGCCGAACCGTGCGGCGGCGGGTGGGCGACCGCTTAGGGTCGCGGCGAGGAGGTGCCCGATGACCACCCAGGAGACCGCACGCGGGCGCGACGGCGTCCGCGAGGCCGTCGTCCGATCGGCCGCCCGTGGTCTGTCCGGCACCGAGCAGCTGGCCGGCGGGTTCGGGACCGCGGTGATGGCGCTGGTCCTGCTCCTGGCCACGCTCGGGACCGCGGTGCTCAGCCTGGTCGGCGTCGGCCTGCTCCTGGTCCCGACCGTGGCCAGGGGGATCCGCGCGCTGGCGAACCGGGAACGCGGCAGGCTGGCCCGCTACGGCGTCGAGCTGCCGGAGCTCGGCTCGCCGCCGGGCGGCGTCCGCGGAGCACTCGCCGACCTGTCGTTGCGCCGCGAGCTGGGCTGGACCGCGAGCCACGCCACGCTGGGTTTCCTGCTCGGTTTCCTCGGGGTGATGTTGCCGCTGGCCGCGTTCCGCGACCTCACGTTCGTGCTCTGGTGGTGGGTCGGACCGTCGTGGCAGAGCGCCACCTCGATCGGGGTCGGATCCGTCCACAGCACGGCGGAGGCGCTGTGGGTGTCGCTGCTCGGCGTCGGCTGGCTCGCGGTCATCGTCGGCGTCTCTCCGAACATGGCTCGGCTCCAGTCCTGGCCGGCGCGGAAGCTCCTCGTCCCGGATCCGAGCGTCGACCTCTCGCTGCGGGTCGCCGAGCTGACCGCGACGCGAGCCGCCGCGCTCGACGCCCACGCGCTCGAGCTGCGGCGGATCGAACGGTCGCTGCACGACGGCAGCCAGAACCGTCTGGTCGCGGTCACGGTGCTGCTCGGAGCGGCCCGCCGGGCCATGGACCGGAATCCGGCGGACGCGGTGGAGCTGCTCGACCGGGCGCAGGACGCCGCCGAGACGGCGCTCGCCGAGTTGCGGGCGGTGGCGCGGAGCATCCTGCCGCCGGTCCTGTCCGACCGTGGGCTGGCCGGGGCGCTGACCGGCCTGGCGAGCAACTGTGGTGTCCCGTGTGACGTCGAGATCGACCTGCCGGGAAGGTGCGCGGCGTCCGTCGAGGCCACGGCGTACTTCGTCGTCGCCGAGGCACTGACGAACGTGGCGAAGCACAGCGGAGCGCACCGGGCCACCGTGACCACCGCACTCCGCAGTGGGCGCCTGCACGTCGAGGTCACCGACGACGGCTACGGCGGCGCCGACACCGTCAAGGGATCCGGGCTGGACGGCGTCCGCCGCCGAGTCGAGGCCCACGACGGCACCTTCCGCCTCGACAGCCCGCCGGAAGGCCCTACGATCCTCGCCGTGGAGCTGCCGTGCGGATCGTGATCGGTGAGGACGACGCCCTGCTGCGCGAGGGGCTCGCCCTGCTGCTGAAAGCCGAGGGGCTGGACGTGGTGGCCACCGCTGGCACCGCGGACGAACTGCTGGCCGCCGTCGACACCCATCGTCCGGACGTCGCGCTGGTCGACGTCCGAATGCCCCCGACGCACACCGACGAGGGGATCAAGGCCGCAGTCGAGGCCCGCCGTCGCCATCCGGGGCTGGCCATTCTGGTGTTGTCGGCGTACGTCGAGCAGGCGTTCGCGACCGAGCTGCTGGCCGGCGGCAGCGCCGGCCTCGGTTACCTGCTGAAGGAGCGGGTCGGTCGGGTCGAGCAGTTCCTCGACGCCCTCCGCCGGGTGGCGGACGGCGGCACCGCGATCGACCCGGATGTCGTCACCCAGCTGCTGGTCCGGACCCGCACCGACCCGCGGCTGGAGCGGCTCAGCCCGCGCGAGCGGGACGTGCTCGCGCTGATGGCGGAGGGGCTGGGCAACACCGCGATCGCCGAGCGTCTCGTCGTCACCGAGGGCGCGGTGCACAAGCACATCCGCAGTATCTTCGCGAAGCTCGACCTGCCACCGGACGACCAGAACGACCGGCGGGTCACCGCTGTGCTGCGGTATCTGGATCATCTGTAACGGAACCAGTCGTACTCTGAAGGTATGACTGCGATGGCGCCCAACCGTACGAGCCCGGACCTCTCCTTCCTGCTCGACCGCACCAGCCACGTCCTGCGGACCCGGATGGCCGCAGCGCTGGGCGAGATCGGGCTGACCGCGCGGATGCACTGCGTCCTCGTCCACGCGCTGGAGGAGGAGCGGACGCAGATCCAGCTGGCCGAGCTCGGCGACATGGACAAAACGACGATGGTCGTGACCGTCGACGCGCTCCAGAAGGCCGGGCTCGCCGAACGCCGTCCGTCCAGCACCGACCGGCGCGCTCGGATCATCGCGGTCACCGAGAAGGGTGCCGAGGTCGCGCGTCAGAGCCAGGAGATCGTTGACCGCGTGCACGCCGACGCGCTGGCCAGCCTGCCCGACGACGAGCGGGAAGTCCTGCTGCGTGCCCTGGACCGGTTGGTGACCGGACACCTCGCCGAGCCGGTGGAGGCGGCCAGGCCGGCCCGGCGGGCTCGTCAATAAGGATCGTCCGTAACAATATCGTCCGCAACGAAACTATCTGCTACTGTCCTTCACGTCGGCATCTCGACTGGAGGACTCCATGTCTCGCGTTCGTTGGATCGCACTCGGCGTCATCGCCACCGGCCTGTTGATGAGCGTTCTCGACGGCAGCATCGTCACCGTCGCGATGCCCGCCATGCAGGACGACCTCGGCCTCTCACCGGCCGGGCTCAGTTGGGTGGTGAACGCGTACCTGATCGCGTTCGGCAGCCTGCTTCTCCTGGCCGGCCGGCTGGGCGACCTGATCGGCCGCAAGCGGATGTTCCTGATCGGGACTGCCGTCTTCACGCTGGCGTCGCTGCTGGCCGGTGCGGCGAACTCGCCGACCGTGCTGATCGTCGCGCGCTTCTTACAGGGTGTCGGCAGCGCGATGAGCGCGGCGGTGAGCCTCGGCATCCTGGTCACGCTGTTCACCGAATCGAAGGAGCGCGCGAAGGCCATCGCGGTCTTCAGCTTCACCGGTGCCGCGGGCGCCTCGATCGGGCAGGTGCTCGGCGGCGTCCTGACCGACGCGCTGAACTGGCACTGGATCTTCCTGATCAACATCCCGATCGGTATCGCGGCGATCGCGGTCGCGGTGCCGGTGCTGCCCGCCGACCGTGGTCTGGGCCTGGCAGCCGGTGCGGACGTCCTCGGCGCGGTGCTGGTCACCGGTGGCCTGATGGCGGGCATCTACGCGGTCGTCACGATCGAGTCCGACGGCCGCAACGCCGCGCTGTTCGGGGCGCTCGCCGTGGTGCTGCTCGCCGGGTTCCTGGTGCGCCAGGCCACCGCGCGGAACCCCCTCATGCCGCTGCACATCTTCCGGTCGCGCAGCGTTTCCGCGGCCAACCTGGTCCAGGTCCTGATGGTCGCCGCGCTGTTCGCGTTCCAGATTCTCACCGCCCTCTACCTGCAGAAGGTCCTCGGTTACGACGCCCTCGAGACCGGCTTGGCGATGTTGCCCGCCGCGCTCACGATCGGTGCGGTCTCGCTCGGCGTCGCGACCCGGCTCAACGCCCGGTTCGGCGAGCGGACCGTCCTGCTGGCCGGGCTGACCCTGCTGACCGGCATGTTCCTGCTGCTGGTGCGCGTCCCGGTGGAGGCGAACTACGTCACCGACCTGCTGCCGCTGATGTTCCTGGCGAGCGGTTTCGGGCTCGCGCTGCCCGCGCTGACCACGCTGGGCATGTCGGGGGCGAAGGCGGACGACGCCGGACTGGCGTCCGGCCTGTTCAACACCACGCAGCAGATCGGTATGGCGCTCGGTGTCGCGCTTCTGTCGACGTTGGCCGCCTCCCGCACCGAGTCTCTGTCGGACGCCGGGCAGAGCCTTCCCGCGGCGCTCACCGGCGGTTACCACCTGGCTTACGCGGTCGGGGCCGGGCTGCTCGTCGCGGCGTTCACCGTCGCCGCCGTCCTGCTCCGCCAGCCGGCACGTGACCGGGCGATCCCGCAGGACGCCGAGACCGTGCCCGCCCCCGTCGGCTGACGCGCTACTCCTCGGAGAGGGCTCCCGCGCGGGGGCCCTTTCTGCGTTGCCAACCGCGTAGCTTGTCAGGGTTGAGGACGATCCAGAGCGCGGCGACCGTCGCGTCGATCGTCCGGACCGCGACCACGGCGAGCGCCCGGTTGCCGCGCCACAGGGCCAACCCGGCCTGTCCGTTGACGGCCTCGACGGTCATCTCGGTGTCCGGCTGCCCGCACAGCAGTGCCGCGACCAGCTCGGCGACGTCGTCCGCACCGGACACCGGCCCGAGCGCGGCGGGAGCACCGCCCCCGCTGTCGCACACCGCGACGGCGTCGGCGTACAGCGCCGCCCGCAGCGCGGCGCCGGTGCCCAGCCGGCAGGCTGCGGCGAACCGGCGAACGGCGTCGTCATCGTCGTCGAACACGGGGCCTCGGTCTTCCTCGCAGTAGCTAGCTAGGACCGAGTACCACGCGGATCTGTGACGTCTAACCTTCCGCAGCGGACAACGCGGCGATCTTGGCCGGGTTGAACATCCACAGGATGTGGTCGATGCCTTCGGCCGTCGCGCCGATCGTGAGCACGCAGCGCACCGCACCGTCGTGGCGGACCACCAGGATCGTCTGCCCGTTCGCGTTCACCCAGTCCAGGTCGACGCCGTCCCAGAACCAGTCGGAGATCGCGGTCAGGAACCTCGCCACCCGCGCGACGCCCACAACCGGTGCCCGGGCGACCCGCACCTTGCCGTTGCCGTCAGACAGGCTCCGCACGTCGGACGAGAACAGCTGCTCCAGCGCGGTCATGTCGCCGGACTTGGCGGCCGCGAGGAACGTCTTCAGGAGCTCGCGCTGCGTGGTCGCCGTCGCCGGGGCCCTGCGCTCCTGCGTGAGGTGCTTACGAGCCCTGCTGACCAGCTGACGCACCGAAGGCTCGCTCGCGTGCAGGATCTCGGCGATCTGCGCGTACGGGTAGTCGAACGCTTCCCGCAGCACGTACGCGGCGCGCTCGTTGGGCGAGAGCTTCTCCATCAGCAGTAGCGTCGCGAACTCCAGCGCCTCGGCGCGCTCGGCGCCCAGATACGGGTCGGCGCTGGTGTCGACGGGTTCGGGGAGCCACGGCCCGATGTACGTCTCGCGCCGCACCCGTGCCGACTGGAGCGCGTTGATCGCCAGCCGGGTCGTCGTCGTCGCGAGGAACGCGGCCGGGTTGATCACCGCGGCGCGGTCACACGTCTGCCAGCGCAACCAGACGTCCTGCACTAGATCCTCAGCCTCGCTGGCGCTGCTGAGCATGCGGTACGCGATCCCGAATAGGCGCGGCCGAACGCTGGTGAAGACCGCTACGGCGTCCTCGAGGTCGTCCACATCCGAATCCGCCACCCCTGGCCTCCATGTTCGCCGTGCTGCCTGCCGAGCGTAATCGTGTCCCGGCAGGCTGCCCACGCCCACGGTGTGCTCGATTCAGATGGTCTCGGCGGGTGCGGCGACGAGACGGCGTGCGTCGAGCAGATCGACGCCGATCAAGGCGCACACCGCAGCCGCCTCCAACAGCACCGCGGCCGCCAGCGGCACACCGAGCCACGTGGTCGCGGCCGCGAGCAGCACCAGCAGCGCCGCCCCGCTGAACCGCAGCAGGTACGAGCGGGACGGGTCGAGCCAGCTCTGCAGCAGACCGATCGTGACGAGCACCGCCGCCACCGGAACCGCGAGCGCGAACGCCGCGCCGACCGGACCCAGGTGCGCGTGGTGGGCGTCGGTGTCGGCGACGACCTGGATGCCCGCACCGACGGCCGCGAGCGCGGCGAACACCACATAGTGGGCGTAACCCCAGCGGAACGAGGCGCGCGGTGAGATCCGCAACCCGATCTCGGCCGGTCGTTTGAAGTACGACCACCAGAGCCCGAAGATCACCAGCAGCCCGGCCGCGGCGATGCAGAGCAGGCTCGCGGAGACGCCGTTCTCGGAGATCGCCGACTGCACGGTGATCGTCGCGCCGAGGATGCCCTCGCCCAGCACCAGCAGCGTGAACAGCCCGTAACGCTCGGCGATGTGGCCGGGGTGCCAGGTCGTTTCGCCGGTTCGTTCGGCCCAGACCGGCACGACGAGCTCGGCCGCCACCAGCACCGGCAGCGCGACGAGGCCCCACGGGTCGGGAAGCAGGAGCCGGAGGATCCAGCCGACCTGGACCACGGTCAGACCGGCGACGTAACGCAGCGCGGTGCGGCGGAACGTCGGGGAGTCGGCCGCTACCCGGAGCCAGTGCCCGATCATGCCCAGCCGCATGATCACGTAACCCAGCGTCACGACCCCGAAGTCACCGTGCTCGAACGCCTGCGGGACACCCGCGGCCAACACCAGGACACCGGCGATCGACACCAGCGTGAGCAGGCGGTGCGGCACGTCGTCGACGTCGTAGGCGGACGCGTACCAGGTGAAGTTCATCCACGCCCACCAGATCGCGAAGAACACCATCAGGTAGCTGAGGATCTCGAGCCCGAAGTGCGCCTCGGCCACCGCGTGGTGCAGCTCGGCGGCTGCCGAGGCCACCGCCACCACGAAGCACAGGTCGAACAGCAGCTCGAGCGGCGTCGAAGCGCGGTGTGTCTCGTTGGGGTCGCGGCCGACGACCGGCGACCGCCAGGGCCGGCCGGCTCTGGCCCGGTCCGGGGGTGTGGTGGTCAAGGACGTCCCTCCTCGTTCGGGGTGCAGCTCCTTCGACCGGACAGGCGCTCACGTTGTGACAACGCGCCAGAGCTTGTCACAGGCACCTGACCATCTTCAGTACTGCAGGGCCACCGACGCGTCGCGTCCGATGCGTTCGACGGCGGCGAGGTCGAGCCGGTAGTGAACCTGACGGCCGTGCCGTTCGACGTCGGCCAGGCCGAGGTCACGGAGCACACGGAGGTGACGGGAGACCTGCGGGCGCGTCATCTGCAACCGGTCGGCGAGGTCGGCGGTGGTCATGGCCTGCCGGGCGATGAGCCGGCACAGCCGGACCCGGCGGGGGTCGGTCAACGCCAGCAGGCGGCTGCGAGCCAGCGTGACCCCGACGTCCGCCGGCTCGACCGGGTAGTGCAGGACCGGCGGCAGCCCGGGTTCGTTCTTCACCAGCAGGTGCGGTGCGCCGAACCGGCTGGGGATCAGGAAGACCGGCGTGCGGGCAGGCGCGATCACCGCGTGGTGCACCTTGTCGAAGATGACCCGCGTCGGTCCGGTCGACGGGGTGGCGAGCCGGGCGCTGGACGGGCTGAGCGAGAGCAGTGCGTCGGCCGGACCCTGGTCGGCGAGTCGTCGCCGCAGGTGGTCGGCCGCGCGGGCGAGCAGCGGTTCGTGTGCGGCCCACAGCTCGTCGAAGAACGCCCGGCGGCAGCTGCCGAGGAAGCCGACGAGGTCCGCGCGGAGTGCTTCGGGATCTCGGAGCAGGTCCTCGGCGAGGCGGAGATGGGGATCGGGGAGCCGGGCCGCCGCCTGCCGGAGAGCCGTGGCCTGAGCGGGATCGTGCCGGAGGTTCGCGAACCGGAAACCGTGGTAGCCGCTGGCGCAGGCGTACGCGGTGAGCTCGGCGAATCGGTCGACGTCGAGCGTCGGCAGCGGTTCGATTCCCGGGTAGAAGACCCGCCAGCGCAGAGCGGTCCACAGCGGCGAGAACCGCTTCAGGTCGGCGCGGAACTCCGCCGACGCGGTGCGCAGCACGCCGTCGGCCCATTCGGCGTGATCGGTGTGGTGCGAGCGCTCGGTCAGCGCATGCAGGCTGGCCGCGAGCTCGGCGAGCGGCGCCACGGTGACGGTGAACCGGTCGGAGTCGACTCCTTCCAGGAGTATTACGACCGACATGGCCGGGAGTGTACGGTCGTCCGCCGCTCACCGCCCCGCGCTGAACTCGGCGCGCGCCGCCGTCAGCACGGTCGGGTCGGTGAGCAGGTCGGCGACGACCCGGGCCAGCCCGGCGGCCGCGACCTGGGTGCGGTCGTGAGCGAACGGCATCGCCGCCGCCTCACGCATGGCCTCGGAGTGGCCGGGGGTGCCTGCGTCCGCGATCTGGATGTACGGGTGGATGACCGGCAGCAGCACCGACAGGTTGCCGATGTCGGACGAGCCCGCCGGGCCGTCCGTGCTGCCCGGCCCGATGTCCACGCCCAGTGCGTGGACCGCCTCGCCGAACAGCCCGGCGAGCACCATGTTGTTGCGTCGCTCGGCGTACATCGGGCCGGTCTCCGAGACCGTCGCCGACGTGCCGGTGGCCAGCGCGGATCCGATAGCGGCGTCCCGTATCCGGCCGACGAGTTCCTCGACCGACGCCGCGGTCCGGTCCCGGACGTAGAGGTCCACCGCCGCGGCGGCCGGTACGACGTTCGGTGCCTGCCCGCCGTCGGCGACGACGCCGTGGATGCGGGCGGTCGGCGGAACGAACTGGCGCATCGCGTCGACTGCCTGCAGGAACAGTTGCGCACCGGCGAGCGCGCTGCGACCGAGCCAGGGTGAGATCGCGGCGTGGGCGCTCACTCCGGTGAAGGCCACCCGCAGGTGGGCCGCCGCGAGGCCGGGGCGTGCGAGCGACGAGTGATCACCCGGATGGAACATCACCGCGGCGTCGACACCGTCGAAGACGCCAGCCTCTGCGAGGCGGACCTTGCCCGCGCCTCCCATCTCCTCGCCCGGCGTCCCGATGACCTCGACCGTCCCCGGGTGATCGGGCAGCGCGCGCACGACCGCGATCGCGGCGGCAGCGGCACCGGCCGCGATGAGGTTGTGCCCACAGCCGTGCCCGATACCGGGCAGCGCGTCGTACTCGGCGAGCACCGCGATGCGCGGCCCCGGTGACCGACCGGTGTGGACGGCGGCGAAAGCGGTCTCGACGCCGCCGTGCGGTGCCCGGGTGACGAAGCCCGACTCGGCGAGCCAGTCGACGAGGACGGCCTGGGCGTGGAACTCGGCGAACTTCAGCTCGGGGCGGGCGTGGATCGCGCGGCTGACCGCGTCCATCCGGGGGCGCAGCGCGGAGAGTTGATCCGAGAGCGTCTCGAGCAGGGGTGACAGCGTTGATGCGGCGGACATGGGGCGCTCCTCTACCGGCCGGGCGGCTCGGCCACGACGTCGAGCGTGCACCCGCCCCGGGACGCCGAGCTCCGCATTGCCGCCGCTCCGGTAATCGCGGCGCCGCCCGCCAGCCCTCCAGGCTGGCGAGCGGGCCACGCGGGGGACCTACGGCGCGTACACCGGCCACTCGCCGGGCGTCTCCAGGTCCGCGACCCGCTGGGCGCTCGCCGTAGTGGCCAGGCACAGCGCCTTGAACTCCGCAGCGGTGAGCATGCTGTTCGACCGGTAGTTACAGGTTCCGGTCACCTTGAGATCCGAGGCGGCCATGACCACGGTCAGATAGCCGTCCTGCGTGGTGACCCGTGCCTCCCGGTCCTGGTAGATCGTGTTCGGCTCGCCGATGCCGTTGCCGATCAGGTTCGCGTTGACGCTGATGAACGTCAGTCCGGGGCCGCCGAAGGCGACGGTGGCAGCCGGGCTGTCGGTCGGGTCGGTCGTGGTCTGGAACTCCCGGAGCTCGTACCCCGAGGGCGGGCGGAGCGTGAACGGGAGCCGGGTCGGCGTCTCCAGATCGAGCTGTAGCGACGACGCGACGCGGGTGGCGACGGCCAGCGGCTTCTTCACGCCTTGCAGGGCGACCTGCGCCTCCGCGCCGGGTGCCCATTCCCAGCGGAGGATGTAGCCGGAATCGCCCAGGTTGCGCCACGTCGACCGGTGGCCGTCGATGAGTGGGCCGTCGGTCTCCTTGCCCTGGGAGTCCCATCCGCCCTTCTTCAGCTTGGTTCCCTTGGCGCCCACCTGGGCCTGCACGTACTCGCTGCCCTTTGCACTGGCGTAGACCACCAGGTCGGTGGTGCGGGTCGCGGTGCCGCGTTCGGTCAGCGAGGACGGCAGACCGTCGACCTTCAGCGAGCTACGCGCCGGGTCGAACTGCGTCGGCGCCGTCGCCGGCAGGTCGTTGTCGTTCGGGCCGCGGCCCGCCGGTGGGGCCGCCCGATCGGTGTTGCCGCCGACCGCCAGCACCGTGATCGCCATCGTCACCACCAGCACCATCCCGGCTGCGGCCGCGACCAGCCAGCGGTTGCGGTCGCGTCGCCGCGCCTGCGCTGCCCGGACCACCAGGTCCAGGTCGACCGGTGCCGGCGGGGGTGCATCGTCCAGCGCCCTGGTCAGCAGGGCCCGGGTCGTGGACTCGTCCATCTTCAGCTCCTCGTCCGGGTCGTGGCGGCACCGTTCGGCTCGACGTCGGGCAGCGCACGGCGGAGCGCTGCCAAGCCCTTGGCGGTCTGGCTCTTGACCGTCCCGGCCGCGCAGCCCAGCGTCTGTCCGGTCTCCTCGACGGAGAGGTCGGAGTAGTAGCGCAGGACGATCACCGCGCGCTGCCGCGGGGGCAACGTCGCCAGCGCCGCACGGACGGCGACGCCGGAGGCGGCATCGGGATCGGTGGTGGCAGCCTCGTCGGGCAGCCGGTCGACCAGCACGACGCGGCGCGCCCAGTTCGTGCGCCGCTCGCTGAGGAACGTGCGCACCAGCGTGGTGCGGGCGTAGGCGTGCAGATCGCTGGCAGCGCGCGCCCGATCCCACCTCAGGTACAGCTTGATCAGCGCTTCCTGGATCAGGTCGTCGGCGCGGTGCCGATCGTGACAGAGCAGGTAGGCCAAGCGTTGCAGCGCCGGTAAGCGCGCATCGACGTACTCGCGATATCCCTCGTCCGGCCGGTCGCTCACGCCGCTCCCTCCGGTTGCCGCCGTGGTCTCTCCCCTAAGAGGATGAGCCGCGGCACCCGGTTGCCCGGCTCCCACGGATTTCTCGCGCGGGTAGCCGGCGGGTCAGCCGGTTCGGCAGGGCAGGCTGACCCGCAGCCGCGTTCCGGCGCCGGTGTCGCTCTCGACCTCGGTCCGGCCGTGCAGGGCACGGATCCGGTCGTCGATGCCGGCCAGCCCGCCGCCGGGGACCATCCTGGCGCCGCCGGGTCCGTCGTCGGCGACCGTGCCGTGCAACCAGCCGTCGGTCTCGGTGATCTCGATGCGCACCCGCGCGTCCGGCGCGTACTTCGCGACGTTGGTCAGTCCCTCGCAGAGCGCGAAGTACGCGGTCGCCTCGACGGTCGGCGGCTTGCGTCCGGCGTCCACCACGAGTTGAACGGCCAGACCGAGCCGGCCCGCCACCTCTTCCAGGGCGGCCGCGAGGCCGCCGCTGCGTAACACCGTCGGGTGCAGCCCTCGGGCGAGCCCTTCCAGGTCGGAGATCGTGGCCAGCACCTCGGCGTGGCACGACGCGACCACCGATCGGGCCGAGTCCGGCAGCCCGTTGCCTGCCAGCAGGCCCAGCCGTTCCGCGAGCGCCTCGAGCTGACGCTGTGCGCCGTCACGCAGATCGCTCTCCAGCCGTTGCCGTTCTGCGGTCTCCCGTTCCTCGACTCGGGCCTGGGCGGCCAGCACCTGTTCGAGGTGCGCGGTGGCCACGGCCTGCAGTTGGGCGGTGAGCAGCGCCTGGCTACCGGCGCGAAGCACAGCGTCCACCATGACCGGGCGCAGCCGCAGGCTGCCGTCGAGCTCGACCAGCGCCAGCGGGGCGTGTTCGTCGGTGCGGACTGTGAGCCACCACCGTCCGTCGACCGCCGGACGGTCACCGGGCCCACGCACCGGGAACCCGTTCCGGTCGACGTAGGCCTGTTCGGTGGGCACCCAGAACAGCAACCGGAGCGTCGGGTCCCGGAGTGCGGTGGCGAGCGCGTTCCGGACGGTCGCCACCGAGGTGGTCGCCGACGTCATCCGCACCACCCGGTTCGGCGCCTCCACCTCGCGCCACCGTTCCCGCAGCGCACCGGAGAGCACGGCCAGCGGCACGGCCACCGAGACCGTGTTCTGCACGACGTAGAACGACATCAGCGCGTCGAGGTCGGTCCACGCGTCGGTCCGCAACGTGACGGTCGCCGCGGCGACGGTGACCGCGGTGGCCAGCAGCACCGGCATCGTGCCCGGACGCTCGGTCGGCGACAACTGCTGGGCGCGGCGGACCAGCAACACCAGGTACCAGGCCGCCAACCCGACCTGCAGGGCGATGTTCACGTCGATCAGGCGGTCGAACAGCCACTGGTTCGGTGCCACGGTCGGCCAGACGACGTCGGCGGACTGGCCGTTCCACTCCGGGTGCGACACGAACTCGACGAGGAACTCCTGGACGATCAGCACCTCGATCGCGGCGTACACCCAGTAGCGACCGGCTCGTTCCAGCCGGCCGATCGGATAGGCCAGCACGGCGGCGCCGGACACGACAAAAAACGCGCCCTCGCTGAAGATCGCGATCACCGGCCAGAGCCCGGTGTCCCAGATCGAGGCCCAGGCCAGCGCGCTGAACACGGACCCGAGCAGGAGCAACTGGCCGCTCCGGCGGCGGGCGTCCTCGCTGCCCGCGAGCAGTCCTGCGGCCGCGGCGAGCGCGGCGGCGGCGACAACGGACAGCACCGCGGCGGGCAGGTGGTGGGCCCAGTACGGGGCACCGCAGACCACCGTCAGCAGTCCGACACCGAACCCGGCCAGCCCGACGCGACCGGTGTGCCCGGGCACCGGCAGGACAGCGCGCATCTTCACTGCGCCTCCGCGGGCTTCGCTGGTTCCTGGTGGGCATGCTACGGAGTCGAGGACGTCCACTTGACCCCCGAACCGCGGCCAGCTCGTCCTCTACACTGGACGGCGGATATCGGCAAGGTGTCGCTGACGACCCACTCCTCCGAGGAGCCGCCCGATGACGTCCGGTCTTTTCGAGACGATCCAACGAATTGTCGCGCAGCAGCTCGCCGGGGTGCGGCGCTCCGCGGTCGGGATCGTCCAGGATCAACAAGCGTTGGCCAACGGCAACTACGCCTGCACGGTGGCGCTCCGCAACTCCCAAGTCGTGTTGAAGGACGTGCCGATCGCGACCGGAACGCTCGGTTACGTCGCCGCTCCGGCAATCGGCGAGACGGTGCTCGTGGAGTACATCGGATCGAGCCCCGACGAGCCGGTGATCACCGGCAGGCTCTACAGCGGCGAGAACCGGCCCCCACCGGCGTCCGCTGGTACCGCGGTGCTCCGTCTTCCGCCGGGCGCCGACGACGCGAACGCGGCACAAGTGGCCATCTCCGGCACCGACCAGGAGGTGACCCTTACGCTCGGAGACGACGTGAAGGTCTCGCTCCGGGGCGGCGACCCGGCCGTCGAGGTGGACGTCGGCAAGGGGCCGGCACGTACGACGCTGTCCATCGCGCCGGACGGCAGCGTGACCCTGGACGCTCGGAAGCTGACGCTGTCCGCCGACACCGTCGTCGACATCCGCGGTCAGGAGATCACGCTCTCGGGGCTGCAGCTGAACTTGCGTGCAGACCATGGCATCGCTCTCAACAGCAAGGGTGTCGTCGAGGTCAACGGCCAGATCATCAAACTCAACTGAGGGGCCGGAGATCCTGATGGCCGAGCCCGCGGCGAAACAGGGCGACCGAGTCGTCGGTACGGACATCCATGTCGTGATGGTGCCGACCCCCGCCGGGCCGGTGCCCACACCCAGCCCGCATCCGTTCGCCGGCACTCTTGCCGGTGCGCTGTCGAACGACGTCCTGATCAACGGGAAGCAGGCCGCCGTCGTCGGGTCAACGGCGGTGAACTCGCCGCCGCACATCCCCCAGGGCGGGCCGTTCCAGATTCCGCCGACCAACCGGGGTACGGTCACGGCGGGGTCCGCGACCGTGCTCGTCAACGGCAAGCCGCTCGCGCGGAACGGTGATTCGGTGCGGACGTGCAACGACCCAGTAGATGCGGTGACCAGCTCGATCACCGCGACGGGCAACGTGCTCGCGGGGTAGAACACCGGGGAATGGCGTGGCGCTGGATGTGTTGATGCGGACTCAGGTCTCCGCCGACGAGGTGGCGCGCGCGGCGGCCGGCCGCCCGTGCTGGACCGTCCGCCGATCGGTGTTCCGTCGGGCGCTGCGCCAGCTGCGCTACGCGAACGAGGCCACCGGCGTGGCCTTCACGCTCGATCCGGTGGCCGCGGGCCTGCACGTGCGGCTGAACCTGGCTCGGCCGAGCTTTTACGGTCTGGAGGCGGTCGGCGAGGTGTTCCACCTGGCCGAGGCCCTCCGGGCCGACGTGTTGTGTGCAGACGACGCGGTCGACGCGGACGATCTGATGAAGGTGTGGTTGGCGGCCAACGCCGAGGGCTGGGACGTCGCGGAGGAGGCGGGAGCCGAGTACGCCACGATCGAGACCGAGCCGTGCCTACGGTGGTGGCGCTGGCAGCGGAACCTGCCTGAGCTGCGCGCCGAGTTCGACGGTGTGGCGTGGCTGCCGTCCGTGACGCTGCTGATGGAGAACGCGACCGGCCGGGCGGTTCGTCTGTCGACGTGGGCGGAAGGCCAGGCCGAGGCGCTGCCCGACGTCGACTACGTGCTGTACCTGGCGTCGGTGGAACGCCCCACGGAGCCGGTGGCGATCCCCGCCGCCGTGGTGCGGGAATTGCTGGACGATCTGCTGGTCCGAACCCTGAGCACGGACGGCGTCGAGGTTCCGTACGTCCCGGTCGCCGCGGACGCGGTGGCGCGGGAGCGGGCCGCCGGACTCGCTGCGGACCATTCACCGCTCGCGGCCGACGCCTACCGCATGATCAGCCCGGCTCAACTGTGCGACCAGCCCGAATAGAGTCGGGCGGCGGGCTGCGATCCCCATGTTCGCAGCCCGCCGCCCTGCTTTACGGCGTCAGGTGACGCGGGTGCCCAACGTGCTGTAGGCCTCCGCGGAACCCCCGACCGACAGGTCCCTGTCCAGCGGGACTGACAGGTCCCTGTCCACCGGGACCGAGAGGTCCCGGTCCTGCGTGACGGACCAGTCCTTGTTGTGCGACTGCGACGCGGCCGCCGGGCTAGCCGCCACGGCCAGGGCAGCAAGGAGCCCGAGCAGTGCGGCGACCATCCTTCGTGAGGTAACCGTGCGCATCGATAGTTGCCTCCTCAATAGCGGGTATTACCCCACCAAGGCTCTGGGGTCAGGACGATGCCGTCATTACTGATCGACGCACACCCCTTTAGCCCGAGCGCACAGCTCCGCACGGCTCAGCCGCGGTCCAGCCTGGCCACGACGAGGTCGGTGAAGCCGTTCGTGAGCAGGACGACCGCGATGCTCGTGAGCAGGATGCCGGCGACCCGATCGAGAATCGCGGCCGCCGCGGACGAGATCCGCCGCTCGACGTGGCCCGACAGGTACAGGGTCACGCCGGTGACCACCGCATAGGCCAGCGCGGCCACCGAGAGCCACAGCCTGCCGGTGACGCCGCCCACGTCCGCGGACGCCGCGACGCCGAACGCGAACGTGGTACCGCCGACGGTCAGCGGGAACGTGATCGGCGTGAACAGCACGGACCGTGCCGCAGCCGCCTCCGACGCGGGCTCGGCGTCGGCGTCGTCGGAGGGCGGTGGTGCGACTCCGCCGGTGCCGCGCATGAGCGGGACCGCCGCGAAGATCAGGGCGATACCGCCGGTCGCGGTGAGAGCGGCGGTGCTGATGCCGAGGAGCTCCAGCAGCGGTTCGCCGACCCAGATCGCGAGCAGGACGAACACCACGACGTTGACGACCAGCCCGACGGCCAGGCGCAGCTGTTGGGAGTGCGTGTACGGGCGGACGATCGGCAGGTACGACGAGAGCGCTGCGACCGGGCTGTAGAGCGCGAACAGTGCGAGGAACAGCACCAACGCCTCATGGTCGAAGGACACCGTCAGAAGTCCACCGCGTCGCGGATGAGCGGGCAGGTCATGCAGTGACCGCCGCCCCGGCCGCGCCCGAGTTCGGCGCCCACGATCGTGATGACCTCGACGCCTGCCCGGCGGAGCAGGGTGTTCGTCTGCGTGTTGCGGTCGTAGGTGAAGACGACGCCGGGCTCGACGGCGACGGCGTTGTTGCCGCTGTCCCACTGCTGCCGCTCGGAGGCGTACACGTCGCCGCCGGTCTCGATGACCCGCAGCTCCTTCAGCCCCAGCGACTCCGCGACCACGTCGACAAAGGCCCGGTCGCCCTCGTCGACCACCTCGACGCCGGGCTCCCGGTCGCTGGGGAGCAGCGTGAACGTGTGGATGCCGTCCACGATCGTCGGGTAGAGCGTGACGATGTCCCGGTCGGCGAACGTGAAGATCGTGTCGAGGTGCATTGCCGCGCGCAGCTTCGGCATGCCGGCGACGACGACGCGTTCGGCGGCCTCGGCGGCGAACAGTGCGGCGGCCACCTGGGTGATGGCCTGCCGCGAGGTGCGCTCGCTCATCCCGACCAGCACGGCGCCGTTGCCGATCGGCATGACGTCGCCGCCCTCGAACGTCGACAGTCCCCAGTCCTGCTCGGGGTCGCCCCACCAGACCGGCGAACCGACGAAGTCGGGATGGAACTGGTAGACGGCCTTCATCAGCAGCGTCTCGTCGTGGCGGGCGGGCCAGTACAGCGGGTTCAGCGTCACGCCGCCGTAGAGCCAGCAGGTCGTGTCACGCGTATAGAGCGTGTTGGGTAGCGGTGGCATGAGGTACTCGCGGACCCCGGTCGCCTCCCGCGCGAGCGCAACGTAGCCGGAACGGAAATCGGTCGGCAGGTCGGACGTGGCCAGCCCGCCGATCAGGAAGTCCGCCAGGTCGCGCGGCTTGAGCTCCTCCAGGAACGCCCTGGTGTCGCTCAGCAGCCCGATCCCGACCTCGTTCGCGATGATCTTGCGGTCGAGCAGCCAGGTCTTCGCGTCGGGGATGGCCATCGTCTCGGCGAGCAACTCGTGGAGCTCGACCACCTCGACGCCTCGCCCGCGCAGCTTGTTGACGAAGTCCGCGTGGTCCCGTTGCGCGTTCTCGACCCACATCACGTCGTCGAACAGCAGGTCGTCGGCATTGGACGGGGTGAGCCGACGATGGGCCAAGCCGGGCGCGCACACCAGCACCTTGCGCAGCCGGCCGACCTCCGAGTGGACACCGAGGGTCATGACTTACCTCCTGACGGGGTCAAATGGAGATCCAGCCCGCGCTGAGCGCGGTGATGCCGGCGAGCGCGCCGAGGACCGAGACGGCACAGATGACGGCTTCGCGGCCGGAGAACAGGCGGCGGCCCTGCTCCCGGCGGGCCATGACGAACAGGAGCGTGGCTGGCGCGTAGAGGATGAACGAGACGAGGATGAACTTGGGGCCGGCGGCGAACAGCAGGAACACGGTGTACGCGACGGCCAGCACGCCCACCGTCAGCTCCCGCCACCATCCCTGCGGCTGTTCGACGTAGGTCTCCCTGGTGGCGGCGAGCTTCAGCGCGTACCCCGCGGCGAGCAGGAACGGGATCAGGCTCAACGCGCTGGTGAGGTCGAGCGCGAAGTTGAACGCGTCGTCGGAGAAGTACGTGACGATGAGGACGATCTGGATCAGGATCGTCGTCAGCAGCAGTGCCGCGAACGGTACGTCGCCTGCGGTGGTGCGGCGGAGGAACCGCGGCATGTCGTCGTCCTTGGCCGCGACGTACAGCACCTCGGCGGACATCAGCGTCCAGGCCAGATAGGCACCGAGCACCGAGACGATCAGGCCGACGCTGACCAGGACCTTGCCCCACTCGCCGACGGCGGCTTCCAGCACGCCGCCCATCGACGGCTGCCGCAGCTCGGCGATCTCCTCGTTCGGCAGGATCCCGTAGGACACGATCGTCACCGAGGCGAAGACCGAGAAGACCGCGAGGAACCCGAGCACGGTGGCTCGCCCGACGTCCTCGCGGCGCTGCGCGTGGCGGGAGTAGACGCTGGCGCCCTCGACGCCGAGGAACACGAAGACGGTGACCAGCATCGTGCCCTTGACCTGCTCGAACAGCGAACCCATGTCCCCGCTGCCGCTCAGGTTGTCGGCGAAGACACCGGGGTCGAGCGCGAACAGCGCGAGTAGCACGAACACCAGGATCGGAACGACCTTGGCGATCGTGACGATGCGGTTGAGGACCGCCGCGTCCTTCACACCGCGCTGGATCAGGTAGAAGAACACCCAGATGCCGATCGTCGACAGCACGATCGAGAGCACGGTGTCGCCGTCGCCGAGCGCGGGCACCACCGCGCCGACCGTGGACATGATCAGCACCCAGTACGTCACGTTGCCCACGCACGCGCTGGCCCAGTAGCCGAACGCGGAGAAGAACCCCAGGTACTCGCCGAACCCGGCCTTCGCGTACGCGTAGACCCCGGCGTCGAGTTCGGGCTTGCGCACGGCCAACGTCTGGAAGACGAACGCGAGCATCAGCATGCCCGCGCCCGCGATCGACCAGGCGATCAGCGCGCCGTAGACCCCGGTCTCCTGCGCGAAGCGGCGCGGCAGCGAGAACACGCCGGCGCCGATCATCGACCCGACCACCATCGAAGTCATCGTGAGGAACGACAACTTCTGGACGGTGGACGGGCGAGGTGCGGTGTCGGTCCCGGTCCCGGTCACCTCATGCCACGCCGAGTTCCTCGGCGAGCTCCTTCTCCTGCTGGTGCGAGAGCGACGTCTGCAGGACCTCGCCGCCGAACGGCCGCAGAGCCTCGACGAACTTGTCCTCGGTGCGGTGGGAGGTCATGATCACGACGGCGGACCGGCCCGGGGTGAGCATTGAGTGCACCCGCTCGCGGAACGACTGGTTGATGCCGGACTTGCTCAGCCGCCCCATCAACGCGCCGATGGCGCCACCGACGAGCGCGCCGGCGAACGGCACCAGGAACAGGATGCCGAACAGCGCACCCCACAGCGCGCCGCCCGCCGCACCGGCGGAGACGAGCTTGCCGGGTGTGTCGACGTGGCTGTGTCCCTCGGCGTCCACGTTGACGACGGCGAGGCCACTGAGCTCGACGATGTGGTCGCGCTGTAGATCGAGGACCTTCGCGTAGGCGCCCGCGGCGGCTTCGTGATTGTCGTAACCGATGATGATCAGGTCGGACATGTTTTCTCCCTCTGCCGGGCTCGGGCGCAGGACGCCCTGGGCGCTGCGCGTTGCCGCAGTACCGGGAGGACAGTAGGAAGAGGACAGTGGTCCGGGCCTCATCCGGAGCGGGTGAACCCGGAGGTGACGGCCGTGGCCATCACCTCCGGGGCGTTTCTTAGTGCGCGTCGTACACCTTCGACGGGGACGCGTTCCCGACGCCGATCCGGTGCAGAATGTCTGCCATTTACGATCCTTCGTCTTGGGTGCGTTGGATCGCCTCGGCGATCCGCTTGATCCGTTGCAGCCGGGCGTCCCACGCCGCCCCGACCGACGACAACTGGGCCACCGCGCGGGCGAGCTGGGCGTCGTCCACCCGGTACCGCTTCTCGCGGCCCGCAGGCACCGCCCGGACCAGGCCGACCCGGTCGAGGACGCCGAGATGCTTGGCCACCGCCTGGCGGGTGACCGGCATGTGCTGACTCAGCGTGGTCGCGGTGCCGTCGCCCTCGCTGAGCAGCAGGTCGAGCATCCGGCGGCGGGTCGGGTCGCCGATCGCCGACCAGAGATCGTCGTCGACCGCGGTGGTCATGACCGCGTCGCGAGCGTGCCGACGTACGGAGCCAGCCGGGGCAGGAAGTAGTCCCAGCCGGTGACGTGCTCCTGGTACTCGTGCTCGAGAACGGCGGTCTCCCAGCCCATCTCACGGAAGCCGGTCTCGGTCATCGTCAGCAGCGTCCCGCCGCCCGACGGCGTCAGGTCGAACGTGACCAGCAGCGAGTTGCCTTCCGCCGCGGGCTCCCCGGGCCGGTGCGTCCACCGGAACGAGAAGGTTCGCGGCGGCTGCGCGTCGACGACCGCGAAGCCCACGGCGATCTCTCCCGCGTCCGGGTCGTTGAAGACGAGCTCACCGGCCGATCCGGGGGTGGCCTCGTAGCGGGCGTCGTCGGGCCACCATTGTTTGAGGTGATCGGGGCTGCTCACGACCTCGAACACCACCTCGGGTGAAGCTTCGACGTAGATTTCGCGCTCGAGGGTTCCGAATTCCATACTGTCCTCCTGCAACCTTTGGTTGCGATCGACCGTAGTCGCGCAAACGCAGACCCGCAACCGTTGGTTGCGTGTCTGTTCTGGGAAGGGGTGAGCGGGCCGTGACCGATGCCGTGTGTGAACCCGGGACGCCGTTCGCCGCCGAGGTCGACGCGGTGCGCGACGGAAAACCGGTCGAGGACGCCGCCCGGAGCCTGACCGCGCAGCTGACCGACGCCGAGCTGCTCTGGCTGCTCGACGGGGACGAGAGCCTGCGCCGGGGCGGACGGGCGATGGCACGCGCCTACAACACGGTGCCGATCGAAGCCGGGCGCGTCGACCGCCTCGGCATCCCGGGGATCCGCTTCACCGACGGCCCCCGCGGCGTCGTGGTGGGCGCGTCGACGGCGTTCCCGGCCGCGATCGCCCGCGCGGCGGCCTTCGACGTCGAGCAGGAGCGGGGGATCGGCGCGGTCATCGGACGGGAGGGGCGGGCGCAGGGCGCCAACCTGTTCGCCGGGATCTGCGTCAACGTTCCGCCGTTCCCCGGCTGGGGGCGCTCGCAGGAGTCCTACGGCGAGGACCCGTTGCTGGCCGGCGCGATGGGCGCTGCGCTCACCGACGGCGTCCGGCCGTGGCTGCTGACCTGCGTCAAGCACTACGCGTTGAACTCGATGGAGGAGGCCCGCTTCACGGTCGACGTCCGGGTGGACGAGGACGTGCTGCACGAGGTGTACCTCCCGCACTTCCGCGCGGTCGTCGAGGCGGGCGCGGACGCCGTGATGAGCGCCTACAACGCGGTCAACGGAGTCTGGGCGGGGGAGAGCCACGATCTGCTCACCCGAGTGCTGCGCGAGACATGGGGCTTCGACGGCTTCGTGATGACCGACTTCATCTTCGGCCTCCGGGATCCGGTGGGGTCCGTAGCCGCAGGGCAGGACCTCGAGATGCCGTTCCGGCAGCAGCGCGCCACCGCACTCCCGGGCGCGCTACGCGACGGGCGGCTGGCCCGCGCCGACGTGGAGCGTGCCGCCGCCCGCCTGCTCGCCGCCCAGCTCCGGCTGGCGGTGCGGGCGCGCCGGACGCCGTCGAGCACGGTGGTGGCCAGCGCACCACACCGGACGCTGGCCAGGGACGCCGCGGTTCGGGGCGCGGTCCTGCTGCGCAACCAGGTCGTCGGCGACGCCCCGGTCCTGCCGTTGGCCCTGGGTGACGCGGACCGCATCGTGGTGTTCGGGCGGCTCGCCGACGCGCCCAACCTCGGCGACACCGGCTCGTCGAAGGTGCGGCCGCCGGCCACGGTCAGCGTCCTGGACGGGCTGCGGGAGCGGCTCGGCGACCGCGTACACCACGCGACCGACACGACGAGCGCCGCGGACGCCGCCGCGGCGATCGTCGTCGTCGGGTTGACCACGCAGGACGAGGGCGAGGCGATGATCGGCATCGACGCCGAGGCCGCACGGCTGCTCGGCGGCGTGGCCCGTCGGCGATGGGTGGCTGCGGTGATCGCCCGGCTCGCGGGCCTCGCGGCCCGGCGGAGCGGGATGTCCGGCGGAGACCGCCGGGAGCTGCACCTGCATTCGGACGACGTCGCGCTGATCACCGCGGTCAGCGCGGCCAATCCGCGCACGGTCGTCGTCGTGATCGGCGGCGGAACGATCATGCTCGACCCCTGGGACGAACACGTGCCCGGCATCCTGCTCGCCTGGTACCCCGGCATGGAGGGAGGCCACGCGGTGACCGACGTCCTGCTCGGCGACGCCGAACCGGGGGGCCGGCTCCCGGTGGTGATCCCCCGCAGGCGGGCCGACCTGCCCACCGTGGACTGGAAGGCCCGGACCGCGCACTACCCGCGGTGGTTCGGTCAGCGGAAGCTCGACCGGGACGGCGTGGTGGCCGCCTACCCGTTCGGTTTCGGCCTGGGTTACACCACGTTCTCCATCGATGACGTCGTCCTCGGGCCGATCAGCGGAGAGCTCGTCCGGGCCACCGCCACCGTGCGCAACACCGGAGACCGCGCCGGCCGCCACGTCGTCCAGCTCTACGCCACCCGAACCGACGAGCGGACGTCCCGTGTCCTCATCGGCTTCGCGCCGGTCTCGATCGTCGCGGGTGGAACCGAGGCCGTGATGATCGAGGCCACGCTCCGTCCGCTCCGAACCTGGACGGGAAACGGCTTCGGGCCGGTGCCCACCGAGCTCACGGTGGAGGCGGCCGCCTATGCCGGCGACCCGCACGCCGCGACGGCGTCAGCGTGACGCGAGGGCGTAGCGGACGCCGGTGAGGCGCTCCGACCGCTCCCACAGCGCAGCGGCGAGCGCCGTATCCCGCGACCGGCGGCTCGTCCGGACCAGCGTCGGGTGCCCGCGGCGCTGCAGGAATCCGTCCGGCCCGACGCAGGTGCCCGCGACGCCGGCCTCGGTTGCCGCGTACAGGATCGGCAGCGCGCCCATGACGGGAGTCTGCGCGGGTCCGCCCGCCAAGAGCTTTCCCTGTATCGACGTGTCCCGGCGCTGACCCTCGGTCGCGGCCACGCCGGGGTGGGCGGCCACCGAGATCGTCGTCCGGCCGGCCGCGGACAAGCGTCGGTGGAGCTCGTAGGCGAACAGCAGGTTCGCCAGCTTGGACTGCCCGTAGGCGAGCCACCGCTGATACCTGCGGTGTTCCCAGTTCAGGTCGTCGTGGATCCGCCCGAGCACGTGCAGCCCGCTGGACACCGTGACGACGCGGTCGCGTACCCGGTCGATCAGCAGGCCGGTCAGCGCGAACGCCCCGAGGTGGTTGGTGCCGATGTGGCTCTCGAAGCCGTCCGCTGTGGTACCTCGTGGCACCCCCATGACCCCGGCGTTGTTGACCAGGACGTCAACGCTGCGGGGAAGTTCGTCGGCGAACGTGTGGATCGACGACAGGTCGGCGAGGTCGAGGCTGCGCACCTCGGTCTTCCCGTCGATCGTGTCGGCCACCGCGCTTGCCTTGTCGACGTCCCGGCACGCGAGGATCACCTCCGCACCGGCTTCGGCGAGCACACGAGCGACCTCCGCGCCGAGCCCGCTGTTCGCTCCGGTGACCAGAACCGTGCTCATGTCGCGCCTCCTCGGTCGGACGACGTCCGTACCTCGACGATGTCTGACCGAGAAGCCCGGCGCGTCGTCCGGCGGGCGGCAGCGCGCCTACCGCCCGGGAGGCAGCGAGAGTGGCCCCGTACCTCCCGGGGAGTAGCCGATCCGAACCCGGTGACGCCGCTCACATCGTTCGCTAGGTTCCGTCCATGACGAGCAGAGATGTCGGAGTCGTTTTCAGTGGCGGCGCGTTCTTCGAGGGGCCGCGGTGGCGCGACGGCGCCTGGTGGGTCTCCGACTTCTATACGCATCGCGTCAGCCGGATCACCCCCGACGGCCGCGAGACCGTCCTCGCCGAGGTGGGGCAGCAGCCGTCGGGGCTGGGCTGGCTGCCGGACGGCTCGCTCGTCGTCGTTTCGATGAAGGACCACCGGATCCTCCGGTTAGCGGACGGCACACTGTCCTCGTACGCCGACCTGTCTGAGCACTGCGGCGGCCTGCTCAACGACATGGTCATCGACGAGGCCGGGCGCATCTACATCGGCGATTTCGGCTTCGACATCATGGCCGGCGCCGAGCCCCGCACAGCCACGCTCAAGCGGGTCGACTC
This sequence comes from Cryptosporangium aurantiacum, assembly GCF_900143005.1. Taxonomy (NCBI): domain Bacteria; kingdom Bacillati; phylum Actinomycetota; class Actinomycetes; order Cryptosporangiales; family Cryptosporangiaceae; genus Cryptosporangium; species Cryptosporangium aurantiacum. Next base: position 18,439 of record NZ_FRCS01000023.1, on the reverse strand, counting down.
TGACGGGACGGTCACGGTCGTCGCCGACGGCCTGCACTTTCCCAACGGTTCGGTGATCACCCCGGACGGCTCCACGCTGATCGTCGGCGAGACGCTGGGCAACCGGTACACCGCGTTCGACCTGTCCGCCGACGGGTCGCTGACCAACCGGCGGGTATGGGCGGAGTTCGGCGCGGTGCCGACCGGGACGACGACCGAGGAGGTCATCGGGCAGCTCGTCATCGCCCCTGACGGGTGTGCCCTCGACGCCGAAGGGCACATCTGGGCCGCGGACGCGGTAGGAAACCGGGCCGTCCGAGTGGCGCCCGGCGGCGCGGTGGTCGACGAGATCCGCGCTCCGGACGGACTCGGCGTGTTCGCGTGCATGCTCGGCGGCGACGACGGCCGCACACTGTTGATGTGTGCGGCACCCGACTTCTACGAGCACCTGCGAGCCGGAACCCGGGAGGCGGTGCTCCTCGCGGCCGACGTCGACGTTCCGCACGCCGGCCGCCCGTAGCTCGCCGGAACCACCCGTGACCGGGACGAAGTCGTCGTCGCGGGTGAGCGTCGGGTTGCTCTCGGATCGCGGTCCGGTCCTGCTGGCGATGATGCTCTCCACGGCGCTGATCGCGTTGGACTCGACGATCCTCGCGACCGCCGTCCCGTCGATCGTCGCCGACGTCGGGGGCTTCACCGAGTTCCCCTGGCTGTTCTCGGTCTACCTGCTGGCGCAGGCCGTGACCGTGCCGCTCTACGGCAAGCTGGCCGACCTGTTCGGACGGAAGCCGATCATGCTGGTCGGCATCGGGCTGTTCCTGCTCGGCTCGATCCTGTGCGGGCTGGCCTGGAACATGGGGGCGCTGATCGGGTTCCGGGTGATCCAGGGGCTCGGCGCGGGTGCGATCGCCCCGATGACGATGACGATCGCCGGTGACATCTACACGACCGAGGAGCGTGCGAAGGCCCAGGGCTACATCGCGAGCATGTGGGGCGTGGCGTCGGTCGTCGGGCCGACGCTCGGCGGTCTCTTCAGCGAGTACACGTCGTGGCGGTGGATCTTCCTGGTCAACGTTCCGCTGTGCCTGCTCGCGGCAGCGATGGTGATGCGGAACTTCGCCGAGCGGATCGAACGCACGCGTCCGGCGATGGACTACGCCGGGGCGGTGTTGCTCACCAGCGGGCTCACGCTGCTGATCCTGGCACTGCTCGAGGGCGGTCAGCTGTGGTCCTGGACGTCACCCGCGGGCCTCGCAATCGTCGTCGCGGGCGTCGTCCTCCTGGTGGCGTTCGTGCTGGTGCAGCGGGCCGCGGCTGAGCCGGTGCTACCCCTGTGGGTGTTCCGGCGTCGGCTGCTGGTCAGCAGCGGTGTGGCCTCGGCCGCGATCGGCGCGGTGGTGTTCGGGCTCACGTCCTACATCCCGACGTACGTGCAGGACGTCCTCGGGTACGGGCCGCTGGTCGCCGGATTCGCGCTGGCCACGCTGTCGATCGGGTGGCCGGTCGCGGCGTCCCAGTCCGGCCGGATCTACCTGCGGGTCGGCTTCCGCACCTGCGCGCTGATCGGCACGTCGATCGCGCTGGTGGGGTCGCTGCTGCTGCTCCTGCTCGACGAGCAGACGAGCGTCTGGCAGGTGGCCGGTACCTGCCTGCTGATCGGCGTCGGCATGGGTCTGACGAACAGTCCGACGCTGATCGCCGCGCAGTCCAGCGTCGGGTGGGGTGAGCGCGGGGTGGTCACCGCGAACAACCTGTTCCTGCGTTCGGTGGGCAGCGCGGTCGGCATCGCGGTCTTCGGTGCGCTGGCCAACGCCGTCCTCGGGAGTGGCCACCGCACTCCGGCCGCGCTCACCGACGTCGTCCAGCTCATCGCCGTCGTCATCGTCGGTCTGGCCGTCGTTCTCCTGCTGGCCGTAGCCGCGCTTCCCCGCAGTTCTGCGCTCTCAGACTGACGACGCACGCGTGGACACCGGCGCTCAGTCCCGCCAGTCCAATTGGGCGTCGATCACCGCAGCGACCCGACGCCAGGCCGCCACCAGTTGCGCCTGGTCGAACGCGCGGAGGTCGCGGCGCCCGTGGAGCCGGAACGGCGTGCGCTGCGCCACGCGAAGTGCGTCGTCGGCCCGGTCGAGCAGCGTCCCCGGGCCGAGGAGATCCTGTCCCTCCGGGATGTCCAACGCATAACTGAGTTCTCTGGCCAGGTCACCCGCGTTGATGACGAGCTCGATCAGCCAATCCTTGGGCTTCCGTTCGAGCGTCACGGCAGGCATGTCGAGGTGGTACCGGTTCTCCGGGATCAGCGGCAGGAATGCGAGCGCCATCGAATCGCGGAGTGCTTCCCAGTGCAGCACCGAGGTCATCGCGTGGTCGTCGGTGCCGACCGCGTAGTCGCCGGCCTGTTCCGGGCGCGGGAACAGCGGCAGCCGAGATCCTTCGCTGGCGAACACCGCCGAGGTGTCTCCCTCGTCGTCGGTGACGTAGGTGCGCACGGCGTAACCGACCCGGTCGCCGATCGCGACTTCGACGAGGTGGACGGGGAAGTCCCTGGGCAGCACCCCGCGCGGTGGAATCCCGTTGACGGCCGGCGGTATCCGTGGAGCGGTCTCGGCCGGAGGCCTGGGCAGCGCGATCGGCGCGGGCGCGACCGGTGGTGCGATGGGTCGCCCGGCGGCCGCGTAGAGGCACCCGTGCGCGACGACGAGCTCGGGCTGGTCGATGACGGTCGGGGCGATCTGGAGTTGGCGGTGCAGTAGCGCGGTTATCAGCGGGATCCGGCTCGACCCACCGACGAGGAACACCCCGGCGACGTTCTCCCGGAGCGCCTTGGCCGAGCGGAGGATCTCCAAGGTGGTGGCCACGGTGCGGTCGAGGTGTGGCCGGGCCGCGGTCTCGAACTCGTCGCGGGTCAGGTGCACGTCGATATCGACCAGCGGTACGTGCAGGTCCGCCCAGGTGTGCCGGGACAGCAACTCCTTCGCCGCGCGCACGCCCAGCCAGAGGTCGCGCCGTGCGCGGTGGTCGGCGCTGGTGTCCGGCCAGTCCAGCCGGGCCCATCCGGCACCCGCCTGGTCGGTCAGGGACCGTGCGTGGTCGACGACCACCGCGTCCAGATCCAGGCCGCCGACATCGGCCAGGCCGCCGGCGGCAAATACTTCGAACCCGGACGCTGTCCGGCGCACCATGCTGAGATCGAACGTGCCCGCGCCGAGGTCGTAAACGACGAGATCACGGCCGGGCGCGACCTCGCGGCCCAGGATCGCGGCGAAGTACGCGGCCGCGGCGACCGGCTCGGGAACGAACGTTACCGGTGGCATGCCGGCCCGCTCGGCCGCGGCCGCGAGCCGTCCCAGCCGGGTGCGGGCCCAGGTCGCCGGATGGGTCACGACGACGTCGGTCGGCGGGGCGCCGCAGACCCGGCACGCCTCGGACCACACCCGGCCGAGTACGGCCGCGATCAGGTCGACGACGGCGATCTCGCGTTCTCCCAGCCACGTGGTCTCGTCGTCGACGCGTCGTTTGGGGTGGGGCTCCAGCCCGGCCGGGTAGGCGAGCGCCGCCCGTTCGGCGTCGGCCCCGACCAGCGGGGTGGCGTCGGGTCCGATGAAGACCGACGAGGGCAGCAGCGGCGAGGCGTCGAACAGTAACGGCGTGACCGAGCCGTCGGGGCGCTGCACCATGCCCACGGTGGCCGAGGTGCCGAAGTCAACACCCAGTCGCACCGAGTGCACCTCCCGTACCCTGGCGGCATGCCCGCGGAGGATCCGGCGCCAGAGTACTCGCTTCCGGTCGCTCCGCCCGGGCTTGGTTACGTACCGGAGGGTTACCAGGCGCCACCGACCGGACGGCGGCCGCGCCGCCTGTGGTGGTGGGTGGCGGCGGGTGTCGCGCTCGTGGCCGTGGCGGGAGGGATCCTCACCGCGGTCTTACGCTCCGATGACGCCGACAATCGTGCGGCCACCGGGGACGTGGCGATCACGCTGCGGGTGGTCGGCACGGACGGCAGCCGTCCGTCCACCGCCGCCCTCGATCGCACCAAGCAGATCCTGCTGGCCCGGATGACCGAAGCCGATCTGACCCGTCCGACCGTCACCGTGATCGGCACCGAAACGCTCCTCGTGACGGCCGCGAAGAAGAACACCGAGCAGGTCAAATCCCTGCTGACGCCGGGCAACCTCACGTTCCGCAGAGTGCTCGCCAACGTGCCGGACCAGCCCGGCTCGGGCACGGCCGGATGCCGGGCCGACCCGGTGGAACGCCGCGATCGGGCGGCCGCGCTCGCCTCGGCCAAGGCGAAGCTCGGACCGGCCTTCGACGCTGCCGCCCGGCTTCAGGAGCCCGCCCAGGTCGACGTCGCCGCGCTGGCCGCGTTCGGCACGCTCACCTGCGACGAGATCGAGGCACTACCCGGGCGGATGCAGTACGTGGTTCCCACCGTGACCTGCGCGATGCTCAACAGCCGTGCACCCGGTGCTTTCGACCGCGCCGAGGCCCCCGTCGTCGCCTGCGACGAGGAGCGCACCACCAAGTACCAGCTCGACGTCGCGAAGGTGGTCGGCGCCGACCTCGCGGACGCCGAGGCGAAGATCGATCCGCAGCAGGGCGGCTGGATCGTCAACCTGCGCTTCACCGAGAGCGGCCAGCCGAAGTGGACCGAGCTCACCCGGGAGGCGACGACCGCGACCCCGACCGCCGGCCAGGAGGCGCAGGTGGCCGTCGCGTTGGACAACGTGGTGGTCACCGCACCGACCATCCAGGGCGCGATCACCGGCGACGCGACGATCACGGGCGGCAGGGCCTTCGATCGGCAGACCGCGATGCTGCTCGCCGCGAACCTGACCAACGGCGTGCTGCCGGTGCGACTCGTCATCACGTCGGTCGAGACCATCCGCTGAGCGCAGGGGACAGCAGTTGGCCCGGAGTGCGGTGTGCACTCCGGGCCGTCGCGTTACTGGTTTTCGGCTCAGTAGCCGTAGTCCCAGCAGTAGTCACGCTTCTTGTGGTGGCGGCGACGGCGGCGCGGCTTGTAGCAGTCGTTGTAGTCGTAGTCGTTGCAGTGGTTGTTGTAGTCGTAGTCGTAGCAGCCGCTCATGTCGTCCAGCCTCCTGAAGTGTGTGGTCCGGGGGCGTGTTCCCCGTGTGCCAATAGCTTCGCGTGGAGGAGGCGGCCGCTCGATCAGCGTCCGAACGGCTGGAACGTCGTCTTCCGAACATTCACCGGGCTCGTCAGTTCGCGCGCCGGGTCGGATTCGTGCCGGAACTCGCGCGGGGACAGACCGTAGGCGCTGCGGAACGTTTGGCTGAAATGCGCGGCGCTGCTGAAACCCCATCGAGCTGCGATCGCGCTGATCGGCCGGTCGGCGAGCAGCGGATCGGCTAGGTCGCGTCGACACCTCTCCAGGCGGCGCGCGCGGACCACCCCGGCGACCGTGTGTCCTTCGTCCTGGAACACCTTGTGCAGGTAGCGAACGGAGATGTGGTGCGCGGCCGCGATGTCGCGGGGGGAGAGGCGCGCCTCACCCAGGTGCTGGTTGATGAAGGCGTGAATCTGGGCGAGGAGCGCGCTGCGCCTGGTGTGGGTCGGTACCGCGCGGTGGACGTCCAGCGCGTTGGCCAGCGCCACGGTCAACACGTCGAGGGCGAGCGTCGAGAGGCGCGCCGCATCGGAAGCGCTGAGGTCTCCCAGGTGCCGGGCGAGTTGCAGCAGGAAGACCGACGACAGCGCTCCGATACCTCGACTGACCGGAAGGTGGACCGCAGTAAGGCGCCGTAACTCCCGATGCGGAAACGGCAACAACGAGGGGGAGAATTGGAGGGTCAGCAGCTCGCCGACCGCGATGTCGGGTGCGAGCCCGGTCGCATAGGGCTGAGAGGTGTCGAGGAAGAATAGGTCTCCCGCCTTGAATTCGCCGTCCCGACCGTTCTGTTCCATCATGCCGCGGCCGCGCACCGGGCAACTGAGCTTGAACGTTTCCGGATCGAACCGGCGGATGTGTTGCGGCGTTCGGCGAACGGAGTACGGCGTCGCGGTCATCAGCACTGCGCGAACGGCACCGAGTTCGGTGACGCCGATCCGAGCCTGAAAGTCGTCCTCCTGCCGGCGGTCGCAGCGGGAGTCCATGGGAACCCACGATTGCGTCGTGACTTGGCGCCAGAAGTCGAACCGCTCTTTCGCTGGAATCTTGGCAGTACTGACCAACTCCATGATTTAGCACAGTATCGACCGAGTCACCCTTGCCGCCCGGAGGACGCAGCCCGCTGACGCCGGCGAGCCGGATCGTCAGGCTCGTGCTTGCTGCCCACCGTAGTGCCGCCACGCCTCGACCCCGGCCACCGTCGCGGACCTGGCCTGTCCGAGGCGACGACGAGCCGTCACGGACGGCGGCTCCTTCAGGTCGGCGACGTACCGACGGCACCCGTTCACCACCGCCACCATGCCCAGCGTCGCGCCCGCGAGGCAGGCCAAGAGGCCGCCGGTCAGAAGCACTGCGCTGCCCCCGGCCAGCCGCCGATCGACGTAGCTTGCACCGGTCACGCTGTCAGCACTCATGTGTCTCTCCCCGAATCCGTGGTCGGCCCACCTTGACCCGGATCCCGAACGCCGTCGTCATCCGGTGAGGGTGAGCCCGTCAGCTCGGCACGGCACCCTGCAAGTAGGTGAGCACGGCCCGGACACGGCGATGGTCGTCGGTGTTGTCGGCTGGCAGGTCGAGCTTCGTGAAGATCGCGTTGATGTGCTTGCCGATCACCTTCTCGCTCACGGTCAGCGCCTTGGTGATCGCCGCGTTGGAACGGCCCTCCGCCATCAGCCCGAGCACCTCGCGTTCGCGTGGCGTCAGCCGCGTCAGCGGACTGCGTCTGCGGGTGAGCAGCTGGCGAACGACCTCCGGATCGATGACGCAGCCACCGGCGGCGACCCGCTCGATCGCGTCGATGAAGTCACGAACCTGCAGGACGCGGTCCTTGAGCAGGTAGCCGACGCCGCCGGTGTCGGTCGACTCCAGCAGCGTGGAGGCGTAGGCGGTGGCCACGTACTGGCTCAGGACGAGGACCGGCATCCCCGGGTGGTCGCGGCGGAGCGCGAGAGCCGCGTGCAGGCCCTCGTCGGTGAAGGCAGGCGGCATCCGGACGTCGGTCACGACGACGTCGGGTGCGTGCGCCTCCACCGCACTGATCAGGGCGGTGGCGTCACCGACGGCGGCGACCACGTCGTGGCCGAAACGAGCGAGCAGCGCGACGAGTCCTTCGCGCAGCAGCACGGCGTCGTCGGCGAGGACCACACGGAGAGCCGGCACTACCCCCTCCACGGCAGGTCGAGGGTCAGGACGGTGGGTCCGCCGGGTGGGCTGGCGAGCGTCAGCGTGCCGTCGACGGCGTCGACCCGGTCGGCGAGGCCGGTCAGGCCGGTGCCGTTGGCGGCGTCCGCCCCGCCGACCCCGTCGTCGCGGACCTCGATGACCAGGCGGGACGCGCGAAGGCCGCCGGTGATCGTGACCGTGGTGGCTGCGGCGTGTTTCGCGGCGTTGCTGAGCGCCTCGGTGACGACGAAGTACGCGGTCGACTCCACCGTGGACGGCAGCCGGTGCGGGAGGTCGAGCGCCACGTCGACGGGCGTCGTCGACCGGTCGGCCAGCTCCGCGACCGCCGCGGCGAGGCCGAGATCGGTGAGGACCTGCGGGTGGATGCCACGAATCAACTCGCGTAGTTCGGCCAGGGCCGCCGCCGACTGGTCGGCGGCCCGTCGCAGCAGGGCCTTGGCGGCCTGCGGGTCGTCGTCGAACTCCAGTTCCGCGGTGACCAGCGTGACGCCGAGCTCGAGCAGGTGCTGCTGGGCGCCGTCGTGCAGATCGCGTTCGATCCGGCGCCGTTCCACCTCGAACGCGTCGATCAGCCGGGCGCGGGAGTGGGTCAGCGTGCGCACGGCCGCCTCCGCGCCGGGAGCGAGCAGCAGCCGAGCCAGGCTGCCGTGGGCGACCGCCGCGAGCGGCACGACGTAGCTCGCCGCGACCATCAGCACCAGCAGGGTCAGCACGATCAGCACCGTGACCACGACGATCGCCCCCGCGTCGGACGTCTCCGGCGCACCGCCGGGCGCCGGGCTGGTGCGCGTCCAGGAACCCAACCCGAGCACGAGCACAGGCGCGAACACCAGCGCGATCGCGATCACGTCGAGCACCAGCAGGACGGTTCCGTGCAGGACGAGGTAGGCCAGCTCACGCCAGGTCACCGGCTCGGCATAACGCGAACGCAGCCACCCGACGACCCCCGGTCGCTCCGGGCGGCGGTGCGGGTCGGTCAGCGCTGGTCCACCGAGCAGAACAGTTCGACGCCGTTCGAGCGCCACCAGCGGCAGCGTCAGGAGCGGGACCCCGACGCCCGCGCCGACCAGCAGCGCGACCGGCAACCAGACCAGCGTGACCGTCCCGACCAGGACGCCGGAGGCCAGGTACGCCACCGCGCGCAGCGGCCACAGCGAGAGGAAGAACCGCCGCGGGCCGGCCTGCAGCGCCGCCCCTAACGTCGTCATGCCCCACACCGTAGGTGGTAGTGCTAGCCCACCCCCGAAGATGCGGCTGCGGGCTCCTGTGGTGCCGCCGAGGCGTCGGTTTGATGGTCCTGTGACCACAATAGAGGCCCGCGACCTGCGGAAACGGTACGGCCGCACGGTCGCGGTCGAGAACCTGTCGTTCACCGTGAAACCCGGCGTCGTCACCGGGTTCGTCGGTCCCAACGGGGCGGGCAAGTCCACGACGCTGCGGCTGATCCTCGGGCTGGACTCGCCCGACGCGGGCTGCGCCCTGATCGGCGGCCGGCCCTACCGCGCGCTCCGGACGCCACTGCGCAGCGTCGGCGCCCTGCTCGACGCCGGGGCGGTGCACCCCGGCCGCACCGCCCACGACCACCTGCTCTGGCTGGCCCAGTCCAACGGGTTGCCGCGCCGCCGCGTCCGGGAGGTGCTCGACCTGGTCGGGCTCGGCTCGGTAGCGCGCCGCCGCGCCGGGCGGTTCTCGCTCGGGATGCGGCAGCGGCTCGGGATCGCCGGCGCGCTGCTCGGCGACGCGCCGGTCCTGATCTTCGACGAACCGGTCAACGGGCTGGACCCCGACGGCGTGCACTGGGCGCGCCACCTGCTGCGCGGGCTGGCCGCGGAAGGGCGCACGGTGCTGGTCTCCAGCCACCTGCTCTCCGAGCTGGCCGACACTGCCCACCACCTGATCGTCATCGGCCGTGGCCGGTTGCTCGCCGACGCGAGCGTCGCCGACCTGCTCGCCGACGCGTCACGTCGGCACGGAGGGCAGCGTCCTTCGCTGGAGCAGGCCTACTTCGACCTCACCCGCGCCGCCGTCGAGTACCGCGAGGCAGGTTCCGATGCCCGCTGAGAAATTCCGCTGGGTGCTGCGCGCCGAGTGGACCAAGCTGCGGTCGGTCCTGGGCACCGTCGGTTGCCTGGCCGCCGCGATGAGTGCCCTGCTCGGCGTGGCGCTGCTGATCTCGTCGGGCAACCCCGGCACGTTCGGGGACGCGGATTACGTCGACGAGTTCCGCATCGACCATCGTCCGCTCGACGGCGACGGAACCCTCGTCGCTCGCGTCCGAAGCATGGACAGCAGCCACCCGTGGGCGATGGCAGGCATTCTGGTCAAGCAGAGCTTGACCAGCGGTTCGCCGTACGCGGCCCTGTTCCTGACCCCCCGTCACGGCGTCCGCCTCCAAGCAAACTTCACTGTGGACGCCATGGGCAGCCGCCAGGCAGCGAGCCGCTACCTGAAACTGATCCGCGCGGGGGACCGCATCACCGGTTACGAATCGGCGGACGGCGCCGCGTGGACCGAGGTCGGCAGCGCGACCCTGCCGCATCTCCCGCGGACGGTCGAAGTCGGGCTGTTCGTGACCGGGCCCGGCTTGACCCGCGTCCAGCCGATGCGCCCGACGGTGCAGCGAACCCGGCCGACGACGGCACACTTCGACCAGGTGGCCCTGACCCCTGCGACGCCCGGCGGGTGGACCGCTGCGCGCCTCGGTGGGGAGGCTCCGAGCGAGCCCGGTGGCCCGGACGCCGCCGGTGTGTTCACGCTGTTCGGAGACGGCGACATCATCCGCCGATCCGACGACGGGAGCCGGGTGATCGCCGCCACGGCGGGCACGATCTTCGCGATCCTGCCCGCGATCGCGCTCGGCGTCCTGGCGATGACCGCCGAGTATCGATGGCGCCTGGGCTGGGTCACGTTCACGGCCGGTCCTCGTCGCGGCCGCGTGTTGGCAGCGAAAGCGATCGTCGTCGCGACCGCCACCTTCGGCGCCGGGCTCGCGGCCACCCTGGTCGGATTCCTGGTGATCCAACCGCGGCTGCGCGGCCAGGGTTTCGGTCCGCCGACCTACCCGGACCCGTCCCTGCTCGACCCCGCGACGTTCCGGGTCCTGGCGGGCACCGCCGGTTTCCTCGCGCTGCTCGCGCTGGTGAGTCTCGGCGTCGCCACGATCGTGCGGCGCAGCGCCGGTGCGATCACCGCGGTTGCCGCCGCGGTTTTCGTCCCCATTGTCGTTCTGCCGTTTCTGCCGGAGACGGCCACCATTTGGCTGCAGCGGGTCGTCCCGCTGGCCGGGCTGTCGCTCCAGCAGTTGCGGGAGACCGACGACACGTTCCTGCTGCCCTGGGTCGGGCACCCGTGGGCCGGAGCGCTGATCCTCGGCGGCTACGCCGCGGTCACGCTGGGCCTCGGATACTGGCGGCTGCGCCGGAGCGACGTATGAGTCCGCTGCGGGCCGAGTTCACGAAGCTACGCACGCTCCGCAGCACGGCGTGGCTACCGGTCGTCGCCGCGGCCACGACCGTCGGGCTGAGCGCGGTCGTCTGCGCGGTGGCCGTCACTGGCGATCCGATCCGGCTCGTTCTCTCCGGGGTGACGCTGGGACAGGTCCCGCTCGTCGCCGCGGCGACGCTCGCCATCACCGGCGAATACCAGACCGGGCTCATCCGGCCGACGCTCACCGCCACTCCGCAGCGGCTGGTGCTCTTCGCGGCCAAAATCCTCGCGCTCGTGGCCACGATCCTGCCGTTCTGCCTGCTGGGCGTGGTCGCCGCGCTGCTCGCCGGAGACGCGATCCTGGCCGACTTCTCGCCGGCCGACGGGGCGACGCTGCGGGCCGCGGGCGGAGCCGTGGGCTACCTCGGCCTCGTCGCCCTGATGACGTTCGGCCTCGCCACGGCCATCCGCGGCACCGCACCCGCCCTGCTCACCGTCCTGGCTCTTCTCTTCCTGACGCCGCAACTCGCGCAGCTGGTCACCGCCGAGCCGTGGCACACCCGGCTGGAGAAGTACGCGCCGATGAATGCCGGGCTCGCGGTCCTCGGTGCGTACGGGGGTGCCGCGCTCGTGCTCGGCGCCGTCCTGTTCGTCCGCCGGGACGCCTGAGCTCAGGTGAAGGCGGGCGCGCAGCCGACTGCGCCACAGGGCGGAGGCCGCCTCGAGCTTGCTGAGCGCCATCGTTGGTGGCGCATCGGTCCAGATGTAGAGGCAGACCAGCAGAACCAGCGTGGTCGTACAGCCGAAGGCTAGGCCGGGTTGTCGCACGGACCAGCCGAGCCCGATCACGAAGGGCGCCCCGGCCCAGAAATACTGCGCGCCCCGGGGTACCTGCCAGTCGGCGAGCCCGGCCGCGAGCGCCCGCAGGAAGCCGTTCGTCAGAACCAGCGCGAACAACAGGCCGAAGAGCAGGCTCGCGGCGCCGGCCACGATTGAATGACCGGCGACGGTGACGTGCCTGCCAGGTAGGTCCTCCGCCGCGCGCAGGAACACCGGATCCAACGCCGCGGCGAGCTGGTCACCCCAGATCAGCGCATAGGTGGCCAGAGCGCTTAGTACGCCGACCTCGACGACGGTCATGACGATATGAACTATGAGCGACGAATGACCGGGATCCTCGACCGACGCCTCTCGCTCCTCCTTTGACATCGCCCGCCACGCCGACCAGCGCCGCCAGAGCCGCAACCCGGCGGCGGCCGTGGCCCCCGCAGCCAGGCTCACGGCCGCACGATCGTGAATGGTCTGCACCCACATCGTGGCCACGATGTTCACGACGAGGAGCGGCCCGAAGTGGAACACCATTCGTCCGGTCGGGCCGCCCATCGTCAGCCTCTCGGGAATGAGCCAGCCGTAGACGGGCCAGGTCAGCGACGCGACCATCAGGGTGACCACCGCGCCGACCACCCATGAGGACACCGTCGTGTACGTGCCGGCGTCGAGCAACGCCCCAGCGGTGTAGCTGATGCTGACCAAGCCGACCGCCACTACGACGTCGCCGCGGCGCGGCAAACGCACGGGCATCCCGACCAGCCTCCTCAGGCAGGAGGTGCAGCCGACCGCCGCCCCTCCGCCGCCTCTGTCGGTGATCCACCGACGCTAGCCGCGGCCGAGGGCGCCGGACACGGTCGTGTCGCGAATGCGGCTGTGTCGATAGCTGCTCGTGCTGACCTTCGTGATCAGTCGTCGATGGCCTGGTAGAGCGTCGTCCAGAAGTCGTGGATGACCCTCGCCGAAGCTGCGCACCGCCATGCCGAAGCCCCAGGCTTTCCGGGCGGCGAGTTGTGGGTCGGGGGCGTAGAGCGGTGGACGCGCCGTGATGTCACGTTTGTGTGCATCAGCGACTCGCCGATCCTGCAGTACGCGCCGGTGTGGGCGCAGCGCCGGTGAAACGACGCTGGTCCGGGCCTTCGCGCGGGCCGCTGTAGACGCCAGGGCGGCCGACGGCTGACACACGATCGCTTTCCGCGCTGACGCGACCCCGGTACGCTGGTCAAACGGAGCTGTTCGCATCCATTGAGGACGAACGACGGAGCCGCCCATGTGGCCGAGCCTGCCCCAACAAGCCCTGTACGCGGCCGGTAACGAAGAACTCGGACGCCCGGACACGGTGTTCCGATCTCGCCAGAGAGTCTCGATCAAAGCGGCGGCGTTCGTCGTCGGAGGCGGCTGCGTAGCGGCCGTCGTCCTGGCGCTGGTGGGACTGCCGTACATCGGCGTAGTCCTGCTCCTGGTCTTGGTGGCGTCGCTCGGCCTCTGGTATCTCGTGCCCCCGGCCTTGGAGCGCCGCTGGCTCGCGGCTTATGAGCACGGGTTCGTCGACGTCGTCGAACCACCGGTCGGTGGACCCGTCGTGCGGATCGTCCGGTGGAGCCAGGTGGCGGGTGTGCAGCTGTCGAGCGGTTCCGGCGACAGGTTCGCGCTTGCGCTGCGGCCGCCTGGTAGTGGGGTCGTGGCGCCGGTGGGAACCGTCGGCCAACCTGCCGCCGAGCCAGACCCCGCGGTCCCGCCCGACGCCACACCGGCCGCTCCGTCCGAAGCCACGCCATCCGCTCCGTCCGAGGCCACGCCAGACGCTCCGTCCGAAGCCACGCCAGACGCTCCGTCCGAAGCCACGCCAGACGCTCCGTCCGAGGCCAGGCCGGCCGAGGTTGCTCCGGCCGCTTCGGCCGAGGTCAGCCCGGCGGCTCCGGCGGAGACCGCCGCCCCGGCCGCCCCGGCCGCCCCGGCCGCCCCGGCCGCCCCGGCCGATGCCGCGGCCGAGGCCGGGGCCGCGCCCGGGTCTGCGGCTGACGTCACGCCTGACGCCTCGTCGGGCGTCGCGCCCGACGCGCCGAGCGGCACCCCCACGACCGGGCCGGACATCCCCGCGGCGACCCCGGTGCCCGACGGCGCCGGCGCAGAACCGCGCCTTCTGCCCCTGACCGGCTTAGCCCCCCGCGACCGCCTGATCGACACGATCGAACGCCACGTGCCGGGCGCCGTCGATCCCGCCGCGCGGCAGAGCTGGTCCCGGCACCACCGGCACAATCGGCGGGCCGCAGCCGGCCTCGGCGCCCTGGCCCTCGCCACGATGCTGCTCGTCGCGCTGCTCCCCGGCAGCGGCTCGGCCGAGCCGTCGGTCGCCGGATCGTTCGCCCCGCAGGGCAGCCCGAGGAGCTACTCCACCGTCATCGACTCCCCGCTCCCGCCGGTCTACAGCGAGACCCCCACCGTGCCGGACGACGGATCCGGCGGCGTGGTGACAGGCGTCCCCGGGTCCACCTACGACTACGCGGCCGTCTGCGACGGCACCGTGTTCCTCGACGCGCCGGCCTACGAGGGCCCACCCCGGCACTACGTCTTCATCGACGTCGAAGCCCGTACCGGTAGCGACGACGCGGAGTACTACCTGGGGGACCTCAGCGCGTGGGAGTCCAGCTCGCCGAGCGAGATCCAGCTGGTCGCCTGCGTCAGGTACACGCTGGGCAGCGTGATCGGCAGCTGCCGCTACCAGGGCTCCACCAGCCGGGTTATCACACAGACCCTGCGCAATGCCTCGTACCAGGTGACGGTCCGGGCCGCGCGAACCGGTGCGCTGGTCGGCCAGAGCACGTTCGGCGGCAACGTCAGGTCCTGCAAAGAGAGCATCGTGACGTTCGGCGGCGAAGCACCCTCGATCCAGATCGCTCGGCCGAGCCTCCCCCAACTTCGGAAGGCGATCGGCCGCTACGTGACGGGCTGAGCCGGGGGACTTGCCCATTATCGGCATGAACTGGTGTTATTTAGGCAGCACCTGCCGATGGGGTAGGAAACTCTCTTTCTGCGGGGAACGCGCGTGAAGCTCGCAAACCTGACGATCGGTCGCCGGCTCGGCGTCGGCTTTCTGGTCGTAGTGCTGTGCATGGTCGGCTTGGTCGCCGTGGGCGGCGTCCAAGTAAATCGGATCAGCGACCGGTTGACGGTCATCAATGATGTGAACGCCGTCAAGCAAAGTTATGCGGTGGACTTCCGGGGCAGCGTCCACGATCGCGCCATCGCCGTCCGCGACCTGGTGCTCGCCACGACCTCCGCGGAGGTCCAGACGGAGGTCGACACGATCGCCGGCCTCACCGACGACTACGACGAAGCGGCGAGCAAGATGGCCGACATCTTCGCCGACGAATCGAAGGTGAACTCCGACGAGAAGTCTGCGCTCGCGGACATCGAGACGGTGCAGGCCGCAACGCTGCCGATGATCGAGCAGATGATCAGCCTCCGCCAGGCCGGCAACGTCGCCGGAGCGCTCAAGGTGCTGACCGACCAGGCCAAGGCCTCGTTCGTCGAGTGGCTGCGGGTGATCAACGTGTTCATCGACCTCGAGGCCTCGATGAACCAGGACGTGACCAGCGAGACGCGGGACATCGCCGACGGGTTCTTCACGGTCATGCTGGCGCTCTGCGTGGTGGCGGTGCTGCTCGCGATCGCGGTGGCGTGGTGGGTGACCCGCAGCATCACCCGGCCGCTCGACGAGGCGGGAACCGTGCTGCGTGCGGTGGCGCAAGGCGATCTGACCCGGAGGCTCGACGTCGCGTCGAACGACGAGGTGGGGCAGATGGGCCGCTCGATGAACACCGCGCTGGCGGCGATCGGCGGCGTGATGGCGGAGTTCGATCGCAGCGCCGGTCGGCTCGCGGGTGCCAGCGCGCGGATCGGCGAGTTGTCGGCGACCATCGCTACCGATGCGGTGGAGTCCTCGTCGCAGGCCGACGTGGTCTCCGCGGCCGCCGACGAGGTGTCGCGCAACGTCCAGGTAGTGGCTACCGGAGCCGGGGAAATGGGCACGTCGATCCGGGAGATCTCACACAACGCCAACGAGGCGGCGACCGTCGGGGCGCAAGCCGTTACCGCCGTCGAGACGACTACCGCGACGATCTCCCGGCTGGGGGAGTCGAGCCGGGAGATCGGCGACGTGGTGAAGACGATCACCTCGATCGCCGAGCAGACCAACCTGCTGGCGCTGAACGCGACGATCGAAGCGGCGCGTGCCGGGGAGTCCGGCAAAGGCTTCGCCGTGGTTGCGAACGAGGTCAAGGAACTGGCGCAGGAGACCGCCCGGGCGACTGAGGACATCTCCCGGCGGGTCGAAGCCATCCAGAACGACACCGGCAGTGCCGTCGCCGCGATCGGGGACGTCACCCGGGTAATTACGCAGATCAACGACTATCAGACGACGATCGCGTCCGCCGTGGAGGAGCAGACCGCGACGACCACCGAGATGAACCGCAGCGTGGCCGAGGCGGCGTCCGGTTCCACGCGGATCGCGGCGAGCATCGGCGGAGTCGCCGAGGCGTCCAGGGCGACGACCGCGTCGGTCGCCCAGTCCCAGGACGCCGCCCGAGAACTCGCGGACGTGTCGAGTCAGCTCCAAGGGCTGATCGCCGGTTTCCGCTTCTGAGGACGGACTCTTCGCGGAGCGGGCTCTGGCCGTTGCTGCTGGACAGCCTCGTCGAGAGCTCACCAGGGAATGACGCCCTCGTCGTCGAAGAATCCTCCGGTCGGGCCGTCGGCGGGCAGCGTCGCGAGTTTGATCGCGATCGCCGCACCCTGCTCGGGCGTGCGGAAACCGCGGAAGCCGTTGAGGTCGGTCGCGGTGTAACCGGGGCACCCGGCGTTGATGAGGATGCCGGTATCGGCCAGCGCCTTGGCGTACTGGACCGTGACGGCGTTGAGGAACGTCTTCGACGGCGCGTACGCCATGCTCAGCGGGCCGGTCTCGACGTCGGCCGCGCTCTGCCGGGTGAGTGATCCGACGGTGCTCGACATGTTGACGATCCGCGGTGACGCCGAGCGGCGCAGCAGTGGCAGGAACGTGTCGGTGACTCGGATGACGCCGATGACGTTGGTCTCCACGGCTGCCCGCACAACGTCGAGGTCGGCCGTGGTCGGTTCCTGCGCCATGCCGCCGGTGATGCCGGCGTTGTTGACCAGCACGTCCAGTCGGCCGGTGCGGTCCTCGATCAGCCGCGCGGCAGCGGTCACGCTCGCGTCAGAGATCACGTCGAGTGGGACGCCGAACGCGTCCACACCGCCCGCCCGCAACTTTTCGACGGCGGCCTCCCGCCGAGCGTCGTCCCGGGCGCCGACGCCGACGCTCCACCCGAGCGCCCCCAGACCGGCCGCGATCTCGAATCCGATTCCCTTGTTGGCGCCGGTGACCAGCGCGATTGTCTGCTCGCTCATGCCATCGATCGTGTCGGTGGGTGGGCGCTGACCGCCAACACCGATCGAGTGCCGAACGATACCCTCAGGGTATTGATGCGGGGGTAACGTGGATGGCATGGAGACGCGGGAGCTCCGTTACTTCGTTGCCGTCGCCGAGGAACTACATTTCGGACGCGCGGCGCAGCGCCTCGGCATCGCCCAGCCGCCGCTCTCGCGGGCGATCCAGCGGCTCGAGCGTCGGCTGGGCGTGGCACTGTTGGAGCGCACCAGCCGCGCGGTCACGCTCACCGACGCCGGGTCGGTGCTGCTCAGAGAAGGGCTGGCGGCCCTCGACGCGATCGACGCCGCCGACCGCCGGACCCGCCGAGCGGTGGCAGGCGGCCCGAAGCTCGTGCTCGTGACGAAGGCCGGTGCGTCCAGCGAGCTGCTCGCCAAGCTGCTCGACGCGTACGCCGCCGAGCCCGGTGCGGTCCCGGTCGACATAATCTTGTGCGCCGTCGCTGAGCAGGAGCGGCTGCTGCGCGACGGCCGGGCCGACGTAGCGCTGTTGCACCGGCCGTTCGACTCGACGGTCGGGTTCGATACCGAGAATCTGCGTACGGAGGGGCAGGTCGCGCTGCTGCCGACCGGGCATCCGCTCAGCAGCCGGGCTTCCGTGCGGATGACTGACGTCAGCGCTCTGCCGGATCTGCCGATGCCGCGCTGGCCCCGCGCCGATGGCACGTATCCGGACGGCTCGGGGCCGGAGGTGCACGACCACACGCAGCTGCTCCAGTTGGTCGGGCTCGGGCGGACCGTAGTGGTGCTGCCCGAGTCGGTCCGGGCCCACCTGCGCGACGACGTCGCGGCCGTACCGGTCGAGGACGCTCCGCCGGTAACGACCGTGATCGCCTGGCCGCCGCACAGTCGCTCCCGGGCGCTGGCAGACCTGATCCGCGTCGCAAGCCGGCTCTGATACGACAGGAGATCCGGATGGAGCTGGCCGCCGTCGGCCCAGGTCGGTTCGACGCTGGGCCTTGCTAGCGATCAGCGTGCCGGATCAGATTGGCCGCGACTGCCGTCGCAGGGTCGGTGGGTTCCGTCAGCCTTCCCGATCCGCGGAGGTCGTCGGCCGTGCAGCTGCGGGTACTGGGCATCGCTTGCAGGCTGATCGGGGTTGTGTCCGCGCTGCGCGACAGGCACTTCGGTGGCGGCAGCGTCGACTCGGCCAGTGCGGCTCGGCGCCACCCCGTGCGGCCCGGCGCCACCCCGTGCGGCCCGGCGCCACCCCGTGCGGCTCGGCGGCGCCCGCGCGGTTTGGCGGGTTCGGCCAGTGCGGCTCGGCCGGGTCGGCGGGCATGCCGATGGGCCGGGCGGGGGGTGCCGCCCGGCGGTTTCGGCTGCTGGGTCGCTAGTCGGGTGGGTCGAGGATGGTGCCGTCGGGTCGGCGGATGGTGAGTTCTCGTCCGTCGAGTTGGAGGGTCCAGCCTTCGTCGTGGA